>CALFRX010000155.1 GCA_937919295.1 uncultured Peptococcaceae bacterium
TCAATGCGATATTTTGATGACCTGCGCCGTCTTGCTGCCGCTCTCGATGACGTCGGGATAAATGGTTCCCTGGATCAAAATATCGCATTGACCGACTTTTTTCGCTTCTTCTTCAAAAACCTTGATGAATTCGGCGCCGATGATTTTTCTTTTCGTTTCCGGGTCGGTAACGCCGGCTAATTTTGCCAAAAAGCGGTCTTTGCAGTTGACCCGGATCAGGTTCATATCGAACTGTTTTTTGAATACCGCTTCCACCTGGTCGCCTTCGTCTTTTCTCAAAAGACCGTGGTCCACGAAGATGCAGGTGAGGTCGTCACCGATGGCTTTATGGGCGAGGACGGCGGACACAGAGGAATCGACGCCGCCGGAAAGGGCGCAAAGCACTTTTTTACCGGCCATTTTCTTTTTCAGGTTGGCGATACTTGCTCTGGCGAAGGAGCCCATATGCCAATCGCCATGGCAACCGCAGATGTCGTATAAGAATTGGCGGAGCATCTCCTGACCAAAGGGTGTATGCTCTACTTCAGGATGAAACTGCACGCCGTAAAATTGCTTTTCCGCGTGCATCACCGCGGCGTTGGCGCAGGACGCGGTATGGGCGATGGAGACAAATCCCCTCGGCAAAGTGCTTACCTGGTTGGTATGGCTCATCCAGCAGCGATTTTCCTGTTCTATACCTTTGAAAATCGGTGCGTCATGGAGGGTAATGGTCTGGGCGCCGTACTCTCTTTTTTCCACGCGGTCAATGGTGCCGCCCAAAACGTAACTCATGCTCTGTAAGCCATAGCAGATGCCGAGGACAGGGACGCCGAGGCCGAAGATTTTTTCATCGGGAAGGGGTGCGCCCTCCTCATATGCGTTATAGGGACCGCCGGTAAGGATGATCCCTTTGGGATTTTTCGCTTTGATCGTTTCGATATCCGTATCAAAAGGCAGGATTTCGCAGTATACGTTAGCATCTCTAACCCGGCGGGCGATCAGCTGATTGTACTGCGCTCCGAAATCTAAAAGGATGACCGTTTCATTTTTCATCGTCTTTCTCCTTTTTCCGTAACTTGCTTGAATTTCATACTAATATTCTAAAGGAAAGGAACCAATATTACAATAGGAAATAGCAAAAAGAAGTGGAAAACAGTGGGGGAAAATGCTATGATGAATTAGTCTTGCATTTGGATGGAGGAATTTACCCTATGGCATATGTGTTGTTGGTAATTGGTTTTATATTGCTGGTCAAAGGCGCCGAATTTGCTGTTTCCGGCGGCGGCGGTCTGGCGGAGCATTTTCGTGTTTCTCCGGTGATCATCGGTTTAACGGTCATCGCTTTTGGCACCAGCGCCCCGGAACTGGCGGTAACGGTTACCAGCGCCTTCGGCGGCCAAAGCGGCATTGCCGTAGGCAACGTCATCGGTTCCAATATCATCAATCTGCTGCTGGTCGGCGGTCTTGCCGCCGCGGTGGAACCGATGGTAATCCATAAAACACTGATTCGCAGGGATTTTCTCTTCTCTCTGCTGGCCGCGTTTTTTATCGTAGTTTTGTCGGCCCGTGCCTTTTTCGGCGGCGCGGATTCTTTTGTGATCAATCGTTTTTCCGGCTTTTTGCTATTAACGGTCTTCGCTCTCTTTATGATCCTTTTGCTGATGGAAGCGAAAAAGGAGAGGGAAACCGGCTATGCGGATGAGGGTATCAAAGAGCGCAGCCTTTTTTTAAATATCGTGTATACCGCCGGTGGCCTTGCCGGTATTGTTTTTGGTGCTGAACTTGTGGTGGATTCCGCTACGGGTATCGCCGTGGCTTTCGGTCTCAGCGAGACTTTTATCGGCCTTACCATCGTTTCCTTTGGGACATCCCTGCCGGAGTTGGTCACTTCCGTGGTCGCGGCAAAAAGAGGCAACAATGAAATCGCCATGGGCAACATCATCGGCTCCAATATTTTCAATATCTTGTTCGTCCTCGGTATTGCGGCAACTCTTGTACCGGTAACGGTACCATCCTATCTGTTTATCGACAGCGTTCTACTCTGCGTCGTTACCTTGATGGCCATGGGTGTATGCTGGCGCAACCGTTGTATTGCCAGCCGCGACGGCTACCTATTTTTGGGCATTTATGCCTTTTATTTTGTCTATATCTTTTTCCGTGGCTGACACTCCATGAAAAGTACACAAAAAAATACGCCGATAGGCACCTCTTTCCGGGTAAACCATGGTAAAATGTCCTGTAGAATGTTAAAAATATGTGAGAAATGAGATTTTTATGCTGATACCCAGCCACATCATGGTCGCGGATCATGTGTATGACCATATGAAAAAGAATTATGGAGTATCCTTTGCTTATTCATCTTTGATGTACGGCAGCGTTTTGCCGGATATGCGGGAAAAGGCCGAGGGCGCGCACTATGGGGAACAGTGCTTAAAAAGCATCGCCGTTTTGATTTCCGAGCTGGAAAACGACGATTGCTCCGATTTAAGGCTGTTCAGCCGCCGCATGGGTGAATTGCTTCATTATACTGCCGATTACTTCACGGCAGCGCATAATAAAGGCTATATGAAGCGTAATTTACGCCTCCATATGATCTACGAAACAAAGATGCACTTTACTTTGCAGAAAACGTTAAAGAAATTGGCTTGCGTTTGCCAGCGGACGGATACGGAACCTTTGGCTTACCTGAAATGGCTTCATGAACGGTATGAAGACGAACGCGGCGGCCTTGGCACGGATCTCAATTATATTTTTGTGGCCTCGGTGGCGGTGACCGTCTCCGTGATGAGCCTTTACTACAGAAAGCAACAAAGCGAAGCCGCATAAGTAAAAGAATGGTGAAAAAATAGAGAGCGTATCGTTTCATCCTCTTACAGAGGAAAGCGAGACGCTCTTTTTATGTGCTTTATTTGGTAAGTGGAAGGACCTTCGCGGAGAGGGCGCCGTTATTCTCTTCCTGGTAGATTAGTTTGCCGTCGACGATGGAAAAGCCCACGTAGAACTTATTTGTTTTGCCGATAAAGGCTGTTTCTCCGCTGTCGAGAGCCAACCCGTAGAAAGCGGCGGTTTTAAGGTTGCCTTCGTCGTCGTAGGTATGGTCGGCATAGTAGAGGGTTTGTCCCTCAATATTGAGATAATTGATCCAGTTGATGCCGGAAAGCAGTGTTTCCGGTTCACCGCCGGCAGTGCTTAAAGCGCGGATGCTGTCGGTTTTATCCTTTTGGGTTTCGACGAAATAAAGCGTGTCTCCATTTAAAATGAGGTTTCCCAGCCAAATTTCGCTGGTGTAGAGCGTCTCTTTCGCGCTGCCGTCCAGATTGGCGCGGCATATCTTGTTTTCTTCCGCATAGTAGATGCTGTCCGCGGTAAGATTGACGGATTCCATGGTTTTTTCGGCGGTAAGCAGCGTGATTTGCTTACCGCTTGCGATATTTACCGCGTAGAGCGCCGCCGCGTCTGCGGCGGTGGCTGCGGCATAGAAGACGGTATCCCCGATGACCCTCATATAGCTGACGGAGGAAGCGGCGTCAAGATCAAAAAGCCACTCCCTTTTCTCGCCCTTGAGATCAGCGCGGAATATGGCTTCGCTTGATTTGCCGTCGCTGTCATAGGTGATGCCGACAAAGTAAAAATAGCCGCCGCTGATGTTCAAAAACTGGATGTAACCGTCAAGCCCGACGATGGCGTCGTCGGCGGCGCCGTTGGCGGAGGTTTTGTATATGATATCGTATCCGCCGTCGCTGCCGATATCGTAGAGGGTTTCGCCGTCCGCTGCCGCCAAACCCAAATTGTTGAGATTTGCGTCGCTGTTCCCCTCAGGGGAAGCGCTCGTTTTCTTTTCCGTGGCGCCGCTATGATCGGTGCAGGCGCAGAATAGGAAAAGCAAAGTGAAGCAGAATAGATAAGTGCATGTAATCAGTAAACGGTTTTTTTTCATTGCGCTGTCCTTCCCTGAAACTCTGTTATATCTTCGACAGTGACGGCTTTTTTCCTATAAAAACATGAAAAAACCATCAACCGTTACTTTTGCTGTTTTGCGTTTTTCCTACTTCTTGACACAACTGGAAGGATCCAGTATAATCATTATTTAAGATAAACGACGGTGGAGAGGGAAGGGGAAAAAGAACATGCTTGATTACAATATGCGGTGGAACAAAAAAACCACGATTCGTTTTACCTTTGGCCGTCTCTGCCTCCTCGGTCTTGCCGTGATTGGTTTCGTGCTGATGATTTACCGTCTCATCAACGGTCTCGGCGCCACCACCCATTTATCCGACAGCTGGCCCTGGGGTTTTTGGCTCTGCTGCAATATGATTTTGAGTGCCGTCGGTTCCTGCGGTTTCGCCGTGGCTTTGCTTGCTTATGTGTTTCATATTCCGCAATATCAGCCTTTGGCCCGCCGATCTTTACTCCTTTCGTTTCTCTGCTATCTACTTGTATTTTTGATCTTTTTTATGGATTTGGGGCGCTGGGATCAGTTTTATTGGATTTTCGTTTCCGCGGCCTGGACGTCTCCGCTCTACGAAGCGGTCATCTGCCTGGTCCTTGGCCTTATTGTGCAGGTATTTCAGCTGCTGGAGGTATGGGGCGACCGTTACAAACCATGGGTGAAACTGATGGCACGGTTTTTTCTGCCCTTTTTCGTTCTTTTAGCCTGCGTGCTCCCTTTTGGCCAGCAGGCGGCTTACGGCGCGCTTTACCTTGCAATGCCGGGAAAGCTCCATGTTATTTGGTATTCAGCGTTTTTACCCTGGGCTTTTTTGATTACTTCATTTTACGGTGGACTTTGCTTCATTGCCCTGGAATACCATCTCAGCAATCGCTATTTCCGGGAAAAATCCGATCATGATATGATCGGCGGCGTCTTGCGCATTGCCGGCGCGGCAATGGCGGTTTACCTTGTGCTGAAAGGGATCGACCTTTCTTTGCGCGGTGTTTGGGGCGAAGTTTTTGTCGGCAGCGCCGCGGGGAATCTGTTCCTTTTGGAAATCGTTGCTGGTGTCGTAATACCGCTGGCGCTGACCTTGACCCCTTTGGGGGAAAAACCCAAATGCCAGGTGATTGCCGCGGTCTGCGGTATTTTCGGCATGGTGTTGAACCGCATAAATTGTGTCTTCACTGCCATGGTGGATCATGCCGGTACGTTTTATTTTCCTTCCGGCAGTGAAATCGGCATTGTCCTCGGCATGATTGCTTTTGTCCTTGTTTTGTATCTCTTTTTCGTAGAAAACCTGCCGGTTTTCCGAAATAAAGAAGATAAAAAGCCCGAAATCGTGATTCGATAAGCGGGCATCCTTACGAAGGAGGTTGTTATTATGAGAATTGGTATTTGGGAAATCCTCCTCATTATCGTGCTTGTCCTGATTCTCTTCGGCGGCGCGAAGCTGGCCGGTGTCGGCAAGTCCCTAGGCCGCGGCATCAAAGAGTTCAAAGAAGAAATCCACAGTGATGAGGAAAAAGCTCCCGCCGTCCATGAAGAAGCTGTAAAAGCCGGTGAAGGCAATGCGGAAGAATCGGCGGCAGATAACACGGAAACAGAAAAAAAAGCAAACGAAGAATAAAAAGCCTCTTGATAAAGGCTGCTATTCATGGTTTTCCCAGTGTACGGCGAGGCTATCTGTTCACCT
>CALFRX010000156.1 GCA_937919295.1 uncultured Peptococcaceae bacterium
GTATAAAAAAGCCATGAAATTCCTTCATGGCTTAGATCATCGAATGAAAATGTGATTATTTTAAAACGTCGTGGTATTCCGCAGAACCCTTCATTAACCACTCGGCGTAAGAGCAGAGGGGAATGATCTTTAGCTGTTCCTGTCGGGCATAGCCCACCACGGCATCAATGAGTTCTTTGGCGACGCCCTTTCCTCTGAGCTCGTCGGAAACATAAGTATGATCGATTAGGATGGTATGGTTATCGTCAAAAACATACGTGACGACGGCCTGCGCGCAAAGAGGGTCTGTACCAATATAAAATTGATTACCGTCTTTTTTGATGAGATGGGACATTTTGCGCTCCTTTCACTGGGCCGTTGTTTTTGAAATAAACGGCTGACTTCTATTTTCGTATTGATACAATTATTATAATGTGCTAAATTAAGATTGTAAAGTATTATCGCTAAAACCATGAAAAACGAGTCCCTGTTTACATGTAACCGTGTTGTTTTGGCTATATTGAGATAGGAGGGCTCCTAAAATATGTCCTATCTTTTAACCGTATCATCTGCTGTGAGCAAATGTGCCTGAATGAAAAGGAGGTTAATACCATGCCTGAATTTGGACATCCCTTTTCTGGGAAAAAAACGGAAAAAATCAGCGATGAAGAGCTGATCAGATCGATTCGGTTTATGATTGCCGCGGAATATGAAGCGATACAGCTTTATATGCAGTTGGCGGAATCTACCGATAACGAGCTTGCCATTGCGGTACTGGAAGATATTGCCGATGAAGAGCGCGTGCATGCCGGTGAATTTTTGAGGCTTTTGAAAGAACTGGCCCCGGATGAAGAAGGCTTCTATGAAGACGGCGCCGAAGAAGTGGAAGAAATCATCGAGGAATTGAACAAAGACTGACGTTTATATCAGGGAGGAAGCAAAATGAATGGAGCCGCATTTTATTCCTCCCTCTTTTATCCTGTTATATCATCGGCAGGGGTTAAACCATTGGAGCAAAGGGAAGGAGAGAACAACAGATGCAGAAAAGCCAAGTTTTATTTATCATCGGCCTTATTTTTGCGATCCTCATCTCTGTTTTCGCGCTGACAAACGCAAAACCGGTTGGGATCAATCTGCTCTTTTACGATTTCACCGCTTCTCAGGCCTTGATCATTTTTGTCTCCGCGGCTTTGGGTGCGGTGATTGCGGCGACTTTGGGCACAGTGCGCTATATTCGCCGCGTCAATGAGGTCAGGCGCTTAAAAAAAGAAATCGACGCCTTAAAAAAGGAAGTTGCCTTTTTGGAATCATTGACAGAGGAAACACCTATCAGTCAAAAAACCGGCTATCCCCAGTTTAACGAAGGGGATTATGTAGAAGGAAAATGAAGTTACAAGTACTGGCGGACAATCATACCGATATCGATGAATATCTCCTGGGCGAACCTGCTCTTAGTTTCTATATCGAGGATAACGGCGCGAAGATTCTATTTGATACAGGTTATTCCGATGTTTTTCTTCGTAACGCGGAAAAGCGAAACATTGACTTGAAAACCATCGATACCCTAATTCTTTCCCACGGCCATAACGATCATACCGGCGGCTTGCGTCATTTGAGGTTTTATACGGATCTGAAAAAGGTAAGAACCGTGGCGCATCCTCTGTGCTTTTGCCGCAAAACGTGTCACGGGGAGGACTGCGGCGCGCCTTTTCGTACAGAACAAATGGCGGAGATTTGCGATTTAGAACTGTCGGTAGCACCTTTGCAGATCAGCGAGAACATTGTGTTTCTCGGTGAGATCCCTATTACGAATGATTATGAAAAGAGGGAGGAAATGGGCCTTTTTTACGAAAGTGACGGCACCCCGAAGGAGGATTTTCTGAGGGATGACACGGCTTTGGCCTATCGGCATAAGGACGGTATCTTTATCATTACCGGTTGTTCCCATAGCGGTATCTGCAATATCATCGAATACGCGAAAAGTGTTTGTAAAACAGAGCGGGTACTTGGGATAATCGGCGGCTTTCATCTTTTTGAGGTCAACGGACGGTTAGAGAAAACCCTAAGCTATTTTCAAAAAAATGAAATCTCTCTGCTTTATCCCTGTCATTGTATTTCATTTCAGGTAAAAGCGAAGATCAATGAAAAAATACCCATTTACGAAGTGGGTGTAGGACAAAAAATCATATTGTAAAAAGCGAGGTGACCGCAATTCCCCTGATTTGCTTTTGCGAAACGGATGTGTAAAAAGTGAAAGAATAAGAAGCAATGGAAAAAGGGTGAAATACCGTAAAGAAGGAAAGCGTTTCAAAAGATATTTTTAAGGAGGCCTCACAATGAAGGTTTATCAGGGAACCGTTTTGACTTGCGATAGCCAAAACAGCATTTATCGCTATCTGGTGGAGGATAACGGCAAAATCGTGTTTGTCGGTAATGACCTGCCGGCGGAATATCAAGGTCACCCCGTGCGTGAACTGGGGAGTCGTGCTTTGTTGCCCTCCTTTGTCGATACCCACATTCATTTTGCGAGCATGGCGCTGTTCAACGCCGGTCTCAATGTTATGGATGTGCGCAGCAATGAAGTGCTGAAAGAAAAAATCAGGGAATTTCTGCCGAAAACAAAGGCCAAAGTCGTGATCGCTTTCGGCGCGTCACCCCATTCGGTTGCGGAAAGAAAACTGTTATCCCGAAGCGATCTTGACGATGTTTCCGACGGCCGTCCCATCATGGTGGCAAAGTACGACGGTCATGCCTGTATCGTCAATACGGTGCTCTTAAATCAACTGCCGGAAAAGGTGAAATCCCTGAGGGGCTATAACCCGGATAGCGGGGAAATGAATCAGGAGGCCTTTTTTGCCGCTACGGATTATGTCAGCAGCGTTGTTTCCCTGTGGGATCTGGTGAAGTCAATGCAAAAAGCCATTGATTACATGGCGGCCCGGGGCATCGGCATGATCCATACCGTGAGCGGTGTCGGTTTTCCCAAGGATATGGACGTGAATCTCGAACGCTATGTGGGTCGCGGCCTCAGCGGCGGTTTTCAGATGCGTCTTTTTTTCCAGACCATGGATACGGATAAGGTGGAAAAAAGACGTCTGCCCCGGATCGGCGGCTGTTTTGTAACGGCTTTGGACGGCTGCTATGGCTCCATGGATGCCGCGCTGAAAGCACCATATGAAGGTACTAAGAGCAAAGGCGTGCTTTATTACAGCGACGCGGAGGTCACGGAATTTTGCAAAAAGGCCAACCGCCGCGGTTTGCAAATCGAAATGCACGCTATCGGCGACGCCGCTTTTGATCAGGCCACCAGGGCGCTGAAAGCCGCCCTTGACGATTACCCCAGAGACGACCACCGTCACGGCATTATCCACGCCTGTTTGCCTACGGAGGAGGGACTGGATATCTGTCGGCAATATCAAATTCAGATTCCCTTGCAAACCTCCTTTATCGTTTGGCCTCAAGAGCCCGACTGGTATTTAAAGGAGATCCTCGGTGACCGGGAGCAGCAACTGAACCCCCTGCGCAGCTTTGTCGACCGCGGTATCGTGATATCCGCGGGCAGCGACGCCCCCTGCACCGATCCGAACCCGCTGCTTTGGCTTCATAACGCGGTGAATCACCCCGTTAAGGAGCAGGCTTTGACCTTGGCGGAAGCCCTCAAAATGGTAACGTACAACGGGTACTGGACAACCTTTGACGAAGGGGAACGGGGTACGCTAAGGGCCGGTAACATCGCCGATATGGTGATTTTGGCCAACAATCCCTATGACGTGCCGAAAGAAAATTTGAAAGACATTGCCGTCGAGGAATTGATTTTAGGCGGAAAGCCCTATGAAAAACAGAAAAACAGCTGGGTAAGCATGATTTTGAAGGGCTTGCTCAGCTCCAGAAAAATATAGGATGTTAGGAATTGACCCCAACCTTCAAAAACCCGGCGATCCGGTTTTTGAAGGAGCAGAGAAAAAATGAGGTGTGTTTATGAAAGTAAAAAAATGGACAGTTCTTTTTTTGATCTGCGCCGTGCTGTTGGCGGTGACCGCCTGCGGCGATACGGAGGAACAAAGCCAAAGCGGCACCGCGGTGATGGCTGATTTTTCAGCTGCCACACTGACCGGTGATACCTTTCGCCAAGACAATCTAAAAGATTATGATTTGACCATGGTCAATATCTGGACCACCTGGTGCGGATACTGTCTTGACGAAATGCCGGATTTGCAGGAAGTATATGATAACCTGCCGGAGCACGTGAATATGATCACGGTTTGCGTTGACGGAGACAGTGAAGCAAGCACCGCCGAAGATATTTTGGAGGAGAACGGCTGTACTTTTCAGGTGCTGATCCCCGATGAAAAACTGAACGATTCTTTACTGAGCCTGGTTTCCGCTTATCCCACCACCGTTTTTGTGGATAGCGCAGGAAATCTTGTGGGCGATCCCCAAGTGGGTGTAGCCCGGGGTGGCGCTACCACTGCCGAGGCTTATCTGGATCTGATTGAGGATCGCTTGACGCGGTTACCGTAACATGAACCGCGGGCATTTGAAAACGATGAGCAATTTAAAATATTTCTTTTTGGTGATCGCCGCGGCTTTCCTCCTCTACGGCGTTGCCAGAGGCGAAACCCTTGTGGTTTTGAAAAAAGCCGCCCATATCTGTTTGGAATGTATCGGGATCGGGTGAGCTTATGAAACGATTGTGGCAGCTGTTCAGAAACCGCCGGTTCGTCCAGGTCTTTGCGGCCGTTTTAAGCAACCCCTTTTTGCGGAATTTTCCGCAGGGTAGGATTCATCAGGGGGGAAGCAAGAGCTTTTGTGTGCCGGGGTTAAACTGTTATTCCTGTCCCGCGGCGGCGGGGGCTTGCCCCATC
>CALFRX010000157.1 GCA_937919295.1 uncultured Peptococcaceae bacterium
GCTACGGCAAAGCAGCCGGAGGCTTTGACAAGCTCCATTTTTTCACGAATGGAGCCCGGCAGCCATCAGGGATCTCTCCGGGCCCGGATTTGCGGGAAGCATGATCTTCCTTTCGCAGACGGTGCTCACGGTAGTCGTGAACAATGTGCTGCTGGATGTCGCCGGAATGTCCGGGATCGCGGCGTATGGAGTCGTCAAGTACACGATTACCTTTATCTACGCCGTCTATGACAGCGTCAACCACGCGGCGCAGCCCATGTTCGGCGTCTATTACGGCGAAAGGGATCAGAGCGGCATAAGGCTGACAGCCAAAACAGCCTATCGCGTCATTCTGTTCAGCTCAGCCGTTTTATGCGTTCTGCTGTTCGCCGCCGCCCCGCTGCTCGGCGGCATATTCGACCTCGACCTGACGGCCGCCCTGCGGATGGTCGCCTTCTCCTGCCTGTTCTCGTCTTCGGTCACCTTTTTGAACAGCTATTACCGCGCCACAGGCAAGTCGCGGCTTTCTCTTTTGTTTATCGCGCTCGACAACATCCTTTTCCCTGCCCTGCTGATTTTCTTGACGGTTTACGGCTTCCATCTTCAGCAAAACGGGGTCTGGCTGTCGCTGCTGCTCTCGGAGGCATTCACTCTGCTCCTCATCGCCGCGCTTACCAAAGGAAAATTTTTGCTGCTGAAAAACGCCGAGCTGCCGGAGGAGCAGGTCTATGAGACGCTGATCGTCAATGACGAGGCGAACATCACCTCCATCAACGGGGAGATCGAACGCTTCTGTGAACGCAACGCCATCGACCAAAAGAAGCAGTATTATATCTTCCTCTGCATCGAGGAGATTGTGGTCAACATCATCAAATACGGCTTTCAGGATGGCCGGGAGCATTATATCGGCATCCGGCTGCTGAAAACGGGCGAAAACGTTATTCTGAATATCCGCGACGACGCCGTCCGCTTCGACCCCACCACAAAACCGGATCCCGACGTCACTGCTTCAACAGAGGAACGGGAGATCGGCGGCCTGGGGATCTACCTTGTGAAAAAAGTTGCGAAGGAATTCAGCTACCGGCGCGTGATTGGATTCAACAACCTGCACATCATGCTGTAAGCAAAGGAGAAATACCGTGAAAGATATCATTGATTCGCTGAGGAACAGAAAAGGCTGGGCGAGGCTTCTGGCAGCGGCCGTCATCTTCCTGGCGGCGGCTCTGCCCTTCCGCCTGCTTTTAGAACTGATGCCCGGTATCACTGAAATCCGACCGGCCAACGTGATCCCCCCCGTGCTCGGGCTGATCTGGGGTCCGCCCGCGGCCTTCGGCATCGCGGTCGGCAATCTGCTCTCGGATCTCTACTCAGGGAGCAAGGCCTTCATCTGCGCGATGGGTTTTATCGCCAATTTCTTTTACGCCTACCTGCCCTACAAGCTGTGGTATTCCTTCCGGGTGACGGAGGACGACGTAGCGCCGACCTTAGGCAGCGTGAGCAAAATATTAAAATATGTATGCGTCATCCTTCTGGACTCCCTCGCGGTGACAGGCATCCTCTCCCTGATCTTCGAGACGGCCGGGTTTTCTCCTAGCAGCGGTTCCTATGCGCTGCTGTTTTTCAATAATTTCGATTTCGCGGTGCTGCTGGGCGTTCCTCTGCTGATTCTGATAGAAAAATACCGGCCGGATTACCATGTTCCGCTCGGCAAAAGGACAAAGAGCTGGAGCCGGCTGCGCTACGACCTTCCGCTTTTCGCAGCCGCGGCCGTCGGGGCGGTGTGGTTCGCTATCTCCTCCGCCGCGGGCGCGGCCGCAAAACCGGATACGGCAGGCGTTTTACTCGCGGCCTCCCTCCTGCTTGTCTGCTTTTCGCTTGCCAGGCCGTTCAACTTTGAGCAGAGGGAACAGCGAAGAAACAGGGGTGAAGTGAAGATCACGATCAAGGCAAAAGTCACCATCGGCTTTCTGCTGCTTGCGGTGATTTTTATCGCCTTCATCGCCATCACGGTCTACAGCCTCCTGCCGGAGGGAGAGGCGCTGGAGCGCTGGAGCGCCATCTATAAGATCGTGGGTATGGCCATTAATATCATCTTTGCCGTGGCGATCGGCTTCTTGTGGTATGTGGAGCGCAACATCGTGGGACCGCTGGAAAGGGTCTCCGACAGCGCCAAGGCGTTCGCCACACGGCCCGCCGACCCGGATGAAATTTTAAAGCCGGATTTCCTGGAGATCGATACCGGGGATGAAATCGCCCTGCTGGCCAACTCCTTCAACGCCATGATGCAGGATATCGCCGATTATATGCGCGACCTGAAAACCGTCACCGCGGAAAAGGAGCGCATCGGTGCGGAGCTGAACGTGGCCGCCCACATACAGGCCAGCATGCTGCCCTGCATCTTCCCCCCCTACCCCGACCGGCCGGAGTTTGATATTTATGCCGCCATGCGGCCCGCCAAGGAGGTAGGGGGCGATTTTTACGACTTCTTTTTGGTGGATGAAAACCATCTGGCGGTGGTTATCGCCGACGTCTCCGGCAAAGGAGTGCCGGCCGCTCTGTTTATGGTGATTGCCAAAACACTCATCAAAAACCACGCCCAGAACAAAGAGAGCCCCGGCGACGTTTTCACGGGAGTGAACGCCCAGCTATGCGAGAACAATGAGGAGTGCATGTTCGTCACCGCCTGGATGGGGGTGCTTGACATCGCCGGCGGCGAATTCCTCTATGTGAACGCCGGGCATAACCCGCCCCTCTTGAAGCGCAAGGATGGGGGGTTTGCCTATCTCAAAACGCGGCCTGGCTTTGTCCTGGCGGGCATGGAGGGCATCAAATACCGCCACAACAAA
>CALFRX010000158.1 GCA_937919295.1 uncultured Peptococcaceae bacterium
CGGTGAGGGCATCGGCGGCTTCCGATAGGGAAACCGTCATCCCGCCTTTTCGCAGCGCGTGTATAAATTGTAAAATGATTTTGTCCATGTTTTTTTCCGTTTTTTCATATTATGTGTTATACTATCATTATACAAAAAGTTTTTTCAAAAATCTACGGAGAAACCCTATGGAAATTGCGTTTTTGCAGGAAAAGTTAGCGGCGGAACATTACCTCTGCGGCGAAGATCTCGCCTTGGTGCTCTCTCTTAGCGAAAAACTGAAAAAGCCCCTCCTTTTGGAAGGCCCCGCCGGTGTCGGTAAAACCGATCTGGCCAAGTCCTACGCCCGGGCCACAGGGCGGGAGTTGATTCGTTTGCAGTGCTACGAAGGTCTTGATCAGCACCACGCCCTCTATGAATGGAATTACCAAAAACAGCTGCTCTATTTGGAAAGCGAAAAGGGCGGCGGTTGGCAGGCGGCCAAAGATGACATCTTTTCCGAAGAATTTCTGCTGCCGCGCCCCCTGCTGAAAGCGTTTTTGGCGGAGAAACCGGCGGTGCTTTTGATCGATGAGATCGATAAAAGCGACGAGGAATTTGAGAGTTTTCTCTTGGAGGCTCTTTCTGACTTTGCCGTCACCATTCCGGAACGGGGAACCATCGCCGCGAAAACCATACCGATGGTCTTTTTGACCAGCAACGGTATGCGGGATTTCAGCGACGGTTTGAAGCGCCGCTGTGTCCATTATTATATTGATTATCCTACGCTGGAAGAGGAATACGCCATCATCAAGGCGAAGTTACCGAAACTTAGCGATGATTTGGCCCGGGAGATCGCCGCCTTCATCCGTTCGGCGCGGCAAAAAAAGCTCCGGCACATACCGGGGATTGCCGAAGTCCTGGACTGGGCGGAGGTTCTGTATACCCTCGGTATCGAAGAACTCGCCGACCCCAGGATCGGCGCTACCTATCATTTTCTCGTGAAAAGCAGGGAAGACGGGCTAACCTTGGCCAAAGGGAACAAGAATTAAAGGATCAGAGAAGCAGTTATGGAAACGAAATGGATTAAAACAAACGAAATCAGTAAAACGGCCTACGAGGCAGCCCTCAGAGAAGCCGCAGCACTGATCAGAGACGGTGAGCTGGTGGCGTTTCCCACGGAAACCGTCTACGGCCTCGGCGGCAATGCCTTGGACGCCAAAGCCGCGGCGAAGATTTACGCGGCCAAAGGACGCCCTTCGGACAACCCCCTGATCGTACATATTTCCCATATCGATATGATGGATGAATTGGTGACGGAGCTGACGCCCCTCTGCCGCCGCCTGGCCTTTGAGTTCTGGCCGGGGCCCCTCACAATGATTTTGCCCAAAAGCGATAAGGTGCCATTCGCCACCACCGGCGGTCTTACCACGGTGGCCGTTCGTATGCCCAGTCACGGTGTGGCGCTGGATTTCATCGATGAGGTGAAACTGCCCATCGCCGCCCCCAGTGCCAATCTTTCGGGCAAGCCATCGCCGACCAGGGGCGAACATGTCTATCATGATTTAAGAGGCAAAATTCCCCTGATCCTCGACAGCGGTGCCGTGGAGATCGGTCTCGAAAGCACCATCATTGATCTAAGCCGGCCGGAACCGGTGATTCTGCGTCCCGGTCGCATCACCTATGCGGAGCTCAAACCCTTCGCGCCGCGGCTTAGAGGCGATTTCCACGCTTCTCAAAGGGATCTCGCGTCCCCTAAGGCGCCGGGGATGAAGTATCAACACTACGCCCCGGAAGGCGCCCTCTATTTCCTTCCCGAGGGGGAGGAGGCGGCGGCCGCCGTGAAGGATAGCGCCGGGAAAACGGCGCTGCTTCTGACGGCGGAGCGCTGGGCGGAACTAAAAAGGGACGTCGACCCCGATTACCTCTATCTTTTGGGCAGAAGGGACCATCCCGAGGAAATCGCCCATGAACTTTTTCACGCTTTCAGAGAATGTGACAGGGAAGGCGCCGATACGATTTTTATTGAAGCCGTTCCCGCCTCGGGTTTGGGTGAAGCCTTGATGAACCGAATCAACAAAGCCACGTATAAGGAGTGAATGCTATGCGCCAAAATATTTTATTCGTATGCACCGGCAATACCTGCCGCAGTGCCATGGCGGCGTATCTCGCGGCCCATATCAAAGACCGTCTCCTGCCCCAGGCGGCCTTCCGCTTCGATTCTGCCGGCCTGGTCGCCGTTGACGGCTATCCCCCCTCGGAAAACGCTGTGGCGGCGCTGAAGGAATGGGATATCGATATCGCCGACCACCGTTCCAAAAAGTTTCAGTCCTATATGGTGGATCGGGCGGATATCATCGCCTGTATGACGGGAATGCATAAAAACGCCGTCTTAACAGAATATCCCGAAGCCGCCGGCAAAGTCTTCTTTCTGGGAGAGCTCAGCGGCAGCAACGAGGAGATCCCCGATCCTTATATGGGCAGTTTAGAACGATACCGTCTCACGAGAGACGTTTTGAAGGATGAAATTCAGCAGATGCTGGAAAAACTATGGGAAACAAAGGGAAATGAGGAATAATGGAGAAGATTCTATGGAGCGGGGAGGGAAAAAAGCAATGAAGATCATCATTGGTTCCGATCACGCCGGTTTCGCCCTGAAAGAAAAAGTGATCGCAAAATTGAAAAACGACGGTGTTACCGTGATTGACGTTGGGCCGGAAACAGCAGACCGGGTCGATTATCCCGTTTACGGCAGTAAAGTCGGCGGCATGGTCGCGGCCAAAGAGGGTGATTACGGTATTGTCATCTGCGGTAGCGGCATCGGCATCAGCATTGCCGCCAATAAAGTGGACGGTATTCGCGCCGC
>CALFRX010000159.1 GCA_937919295.1 uncultured Peptococcaceae bacterium
AGACGAGGAGGATCGAACTCCTTACCTCTTGAATGCCATTCAAGCGCTCTCCCAGGTGAGCTACGCCCCCAAGCGACTTTCTTATTATAAAAGAATTTATCCAAAATGTCAAATGGTTTTTCCTAAAAGATTATTATTTCTTTTTCCTTTCCTTTTCCCCTGTTACCAACCGCCTTATTTTGGGCTTTTCCCTTGGGATAAGATCTATCAGATTTTTTCAGTTCAAGCTGGAAATATGATACGTTCAATGATATGATAAAGAAAGGAAGATTCCCGCTTCCTGTTGCCAACAACAATAAAGCGAGCAATCTCGGAAAAAACCCTTGCGTCCTCCAAGTTTTCATAATAAAATATTAGAGTATGGGGGTGGAAAAATGGATGAACTGAAGCTCATCTTTGCCAGCAATCTGATCAAACTCCGCACCGATGCGGGGATGACCCAAGTCGAACTGGGTGAAAAGCTGAATTATTCAGACAAAACCATATCCAAATGGGAGCGAGCCGAATCGATCCCCGACGCCTTCGTACTCAAACAGATCGGCGCCATTTTCGGGGTTTCCGTTGATCATCTACTCTCAAGCCATGATCAGTGGGAAGATTCCCTTTCCGGCAAAAAGCAGAAAAGTGAGGCCAAATACGACAGCTTTTTCATTACCATGGTTTCCATTGCCGGCATCGGCACCCTCGCTGTGCTGATTTTCGTGATCTTTTGGGTATTGGGTTCCATAGAATGGTATATCTTCGCTTACGCCGTACCGGTTTCCCTTATCACTCTGTTGGTCTTAAACTCTATTTGGAACGGCGGCAAGAACAATTTGTTGATCGTGGCCTCATTGGTATTCTGCATCATCGCCATCATCTATATCGCTTTGATCGAATATCAGCCCTGGCAGCTGTTTCTCGTTGTGATCCCCGCGGAACTCGTGGTTTTTCTTAGTTTCAAAATCAGAAAGCGCAACAAGCAGGCCTAATCTACGATTCGTAGAGCCGAATATACCGGGCGTAGAACGCGAAACACGCGATTCTACGCCCTTGTTTTTTAAAGGAGAATTCAAAAACCAAAAAATAGGTTGTGAAAAAGCCCCGGACTGCGTAAGCTAAAAGCATCAACACGGACACATCCTAACTGCAATCAAAGGAGGATACCATGAGTAACTTTATCTTGAGCTGCTGTTCCACTGCGGATTTGGCCAAAGAGCATCTTGAGCACAGAGATATTTCCTATATCTGCATGCATTTCTCGCTGGACGGCACCGAATATCTGGATGATCTGGGTCAATCCATCCCCTTCGACCAATTCTATCAGGCCATGGTCGACGGCGCAGAAACAAAAACCTCGCAAATCAATATTGCTGAATTTCTCGATTATTTCACTAAATTTTTGGAACAGGGCCACGACATCCTCCACGTTTCCTTGTCTTCGGGCATCTCCGGCACGTACCACTCGGCGCAAAACGCGGCGATGATCGCCAGAGAACGCTTTCCGGAACGGAAAATCTATGTAGTGGATTCTTTGGGCGCTTCATCCGGCTACGGCCTGATCATGGATACGTTAGCCGATTTAAGAGACGGCGGCATGGACCTCGAAACGCTTTACCACTGGGCCGAAGCACATAAACTACACCTGCATCACTGGTTTTTTTCCAGCGATCTCACCTTCTATGTGAAAGGCGGCCGCATTTCCAAAACCGCAGGTATGCTTGGCAGCGTTCTAAGTATTTGTCCGCTGCTAAACATGGATCAGCTTGGTAGATTGATTCCCCGCGCCAAAATTCGCACCAAAAAAAGGGTCATTCATGAAATCGTCAACCGCATGGAAAAATACGCTGAAAACGGTCTTCACTATGACGGAAAATGCTATATTTCCCAATCAGCCTGCTACGATGATGCCAGGAATGTTGCGGATCTTGTGGAAGAGCGCTTTCCCCAGCTAAACGGCAAGGTTCTAATCAACAACGTTGGCACAACGATCGGTAGTCATACCGGCCCCGGCACGGTCGCTTTATTTTTCTGGGGCGAGGAAAGGACCGAATAAATGTATAAAATTTACACCGACACGCCGGCGAATTTATCTCTTGATTACGTCGAAAAACACGACCTTACAGTCATTCCCCTTCACTACACGATCGGCGATGTGGAATATCCGCGACCGGAAGACCACGTCGCGGCCTTTGACGGCAAACCGTTTTATGAGGCCATGCGCCGCGGCGAAGACGTCCACACCTCCATGATCAATACACACGCTTTTACCGAGGCTTTTACAAAGAGCCTTGAAGCGGGATACGACGTCATCTTTATCTCCATCTCCAGCGGGGTCAGCGGTACGTATCACGCCGCAACCGTGGCCGGAGAAGAACTAAAAAGCCGCTACCCGGAACGAAAGATCGCCGTTATTGATACGAAAGCAGCGTCTTTGGCTGAGGGGCTGCTCGTACAATACGCAGTGTCCCTCAAAGAAAAGGAACTCTCTTTTGAAAAAGTCGTGTCTCTCACAGAAAAGAAAACCGAATCGATCTGCCAGTATTTTACGGTAGAAGATCTGATCTATTTAAAAAGAGGCGGGCGCCTTTCCGCGGCGGCGGCGCTCGTTGGCAATATTCTGCATATCAAGCCGATTTTAATGGGAGATCAACACGGCAAAATCGTTTTAAACCACAAAGTCCGGGGCAGAAAAAGAGCTCTCGAGGCTCTGGCCAACAAATATAACGAACTCGTCTCCGATCTTCATGCTCCTGTCGGTATCACTCACGCGGACAGCCTGGAAGACGCTGCACTGCTGGCGAAAAAAATCCGGGATATGGGACAACAGGGAGAGATCCTGATCGATTATTTTGAACCGGTCACCGGTTCCCACGCAGGACCCGGCGCCATTGCTCTATTCTTTTACGGAATCCATCGATAAAGCGAAATGGAAAACAAAAAAACAGAAATGGAAACGACGGTAAAATGAAACGTATCCCCTTAAAAGAAAGAGAACTGCCCAACTACACCCGGGGAGAGGAATGGACCAACATGGGCACGCATATCTTCGGCGTTGTCCTCGGTATGGTCATTCTCATTTACGGCGTCGCCCTTTCTTTGCGGCAGCATGACCCCTGGGCGGTAGCGGGCAGCATTATTTACGGCGTTTCCATCATCAGTCTCTTTTCCGTTTCCAGCATTTACCACGGTATGCGCATCTGTACGGCAAAAAAAGTCATGCGAGCCATCGACCATTGTACGATCTATCTGCTGATTGCCGGTTGCTATACGCCGGTGCTGTTATCGGCAATCCGCCCGATGCAGCCGCTTCTCGCCTGGGTGATTTTCGGCCTCGAATGGGGTATTGCCATTTTGGCGATTACGCTGACAGCCATCGACCTGAAAAAATACGCTAAATTCTCAATGTTCTGCTATCTGGCTATGGGCTGGCTGATCGTTATCGCCATCAAGCCTACGATCGAGGCAATCACCTGGAATGGTTTTTGGTGGCTGCTATCCGGCGGCATCATCTACACGGTCGGCGCTGTCCTTTATGTGATTGGTAAAAAGAGGAAATACATCCATTCCGTTTTTCATGTCTTTGTCGATATCGCTTGTGTTTTACAGGCTGTCTGCATCTTGCGATACGTGCTCTGAATATCAGGTTACAAGCATCGTAAAATCCGCCGCTATCATATGAAAAGCCCTACAAAGAGGAAGTCGGTTTCTGAACAGCAGAAACCGGCTTTTTTTATGATCAGGCTGCCGAAAAGGCCACAAAGCAGTGGCAAACCGTAAGTTTTGCCGGCGCTTTAGCGACGACTCTCTGCTCCTACGGTTGATAAACGATCACCATAAATAACCCTTCCCAAAGTGAAAAGACGCGGCCGGAATTTCTTCCGCGGATTTGCCCAAGGGTCATAATAAAAATGATCATCTTGATCAAAATAACGATATGATGTTAAAATAACAGCAAAGAACACGTAAGCCACCGGAGATCAATGGAAAAACGGGTTCATAAAGGAGTCAAACATGGATATTAAAATACGCCCCTGGCGCATGGCGGACGCGAAGAACCTTGCCGCCACCATAAACAATAAAAAGGTTCAGGATAATTTAAGAGACGGTTTGCCCTATCCCTATAAAATCGAAGACGCAAAAGCATACATCAGCGCCATGCGCAAAGCCAAAAAAGGCAGCCAATATGCCTGGGCCATCACCGTCGACGACGCGGCGGTGGGCAGCATCACCATTATCCGTAAAGATAACGTCCACCGTTTTACCGGTGAAATCGGCTATTTTATCGCCGAGCAATGGTGGGGCAAGGGCATTGGTTCCAGGGCCGTGCAGGATGTTTGCGCTTATATATTTGAATATACGGATATCATCCGTATTTACGGTATTCCCTTTGCCTACAACACCGGCTCCTGCCGGATTTTGGAAAAAGCGGGATTCGCTCTGGAAGGCACCATGCGGAAAAACGCCTACAAAAACGGGGAAACTGTGGATACCGTATTATATGCGCGGATCAAGGAATAAGCATCGCTGTCTTTTTACCTTCCGGGAGGGTATCATGGTACAAAAGAAGCCTCGCTGCCGATGCGGATGCGGCGCAGACCGCAATCCCTTTAAGCAGAGAAGAAAGAGCAACAATGCCTCTTTCCAACCTATAGACAAAATACGTATAAGCAGATTTTGGGCCGCAGGATGACCGGCTGATAAAAAAGGTTGCTGCTTTTCGGGTGAATGCTGCGGCGCTTGCTCCCAAATTTGCTCCTAAGAACATTCGCTTACCCCTAAAAATACCGCCGCTAATTCCAAGCCATCACAGGGTAGAAGGTTTACCGTGGGCCAAACTTTGCCAACGGCATAGAGGTGTCCCGGAGGGTATAAAAATACCATCCGGGACACCTCTTTTGCATCTTCTGCAAATATTTTGCATATTGATTCCGACATCATTCGGCAGTATAATGTTGATTAATGAAATCATCTTCCTTTTTTTCGTCATAAAATTATGTTCAACCATCGGAAAAACCAAAGGCGTGATCAGCAAGGCCTGCGAAAAGCTGCGGTAGGAAGGCTACATCTCCAACAAAACCGACGGACATGACAAACGTATCGTCGTTATTATCGCTGTTAGGCATATTGAAACAATGACGGAAGCTTCCTTTTTTCCCCGGCGAAAATATTTCCTTTTAACCGTACCTGAGGTAAAACGGCAGTACCGATAACAAAAAAAACCGCTCCCCCTTGTTAAGCTGAAAGATCTTTTTCATCGAACGAATAAACAAAAAAACAGCAAATCGCTGTTGCCAAATAAAGGGGCCTACGCAAATCGATTCTCTATAAAACGAAAGCACACCACCAATATGAAAAAATACTATTTCATCGAAAGCGCACTGGAAAAGCATTGCGGCACCAAAACTCTCTGTCATACCGTCTACACCACAAGCGTTTTGCTCTGCGGCGGCATTGGCATCGGCCTCATCAGCATGTATTTTGGGGCTGCCGATTTTCTTTTGGAGATGTTCTTCTCCTATTTCAACAATTTCTATACGCCGCTGCTGAATATTCTACCAGTGGTTTTACTAATTTTTCTGCTATACTTCATCACCAACCGAGTTTGGCTGAGCTTTTCCCTGACCTCAGTTTTACTCCTCGGCATGTCGCTGACGAATTACTATAAGATTCTTCTGCGGGACGACCCCTTTCTTCCTGTGGATCTGACGCTTTTTGCCGAGGCCAATACCATCATGGAGCGCTATACGGTAACGCTCAATTGGAAAATCGTCATAGCGCTATTATGCTGTCTGTTCATCGCCGTTTTACTGTTCTTCTTTGCCCGTCAGAGAATCAAAAGCGGCAAAGGACGGCTCATCGGTATCGTCGCCGTACTACTTTGCAGCACCGTTATTTATCCCACGCTGTATACCAGCGAAACACTGTACAATAAGACGGAAAATCTCGCGCTGATCTCCCAATGGTCTGAGACGGAACAATACATTTCACGGGGGTTTGTCTACCCTTTCCTCTACGCGATACACTCCTCTTTTGAAAAGCCGCCGGAGGGGTATGACGAAAAAAAGGCTGCCTCAACATTGGCGGGATATGACTACGACGATATCCCTGATCAGGAAAGAGTCGCGGTTTTCGCCGTCATGTGCGAGGCCTTCAACGACTTCTCCCAATTCGATGATCTCACTTTCGCCGATAACATCTACGCCCCTTATCATGAACTGGAAGCAAAGAGCTATCGCGGTCATCTGATCACCAATATTTTCGGCGGTGGCACCGTCGACACGGAATGGTGCTTTTTAACCGGTTTTTCCTCCTACCGCCTGTTTCGTTCGAACACCAACTCTTATGTTCGTTATTTCGATGAACAAGGCTACTATACCGAAGGCGGACACCCCAGTTACGAATGGTTTTATAACCGCGTCAACGTCAACAGATATCTCGGTTTCGAGGATTACTATTTCTATGAAAACCGCTTTGAAACAGAAGATGGCAGCATGATGGGAGACGACCTCTTCTTTGCCGATATGCAGAAGCGCTACGAAACGTTCCGCGCCGATTCCGCGCAGCCTTATTTCAGTTTTAACGTCACATATCAGAATCATGGCCCCTATTCGGAAACGGAAACCTTTTACGACCGCGATTACATCGTCAATGACGGTTATTCCGATAAAGCCATGCACGTTATGAACAATTACTTTGCCGGGATCGAAAACACGGTAACGAACATCTGCGCTACCGCCGATTACCTTGATCCCCTGGATGAACCTGCCGTACTGATCATTTTCGGGGATCATAACCCTTGGATGGGCGACGCTTCCTACGTTTACCGGGAAGCCGGTATCGACCTTGATTTCAGCAGTGACCAGGGTTTTTACAATTACTACGAAACACCCTATCTAATTTACGCCAACAACGCCGCCAAGAAAGCGCTGGGCAATGACTTTGTGGGGCAAGGAGAAGATATCAGCCCCTGCTTCTTAATGAATGAACTCTTTGAGCAGGCGGGTTGGAGCGGAAACGAATTTATGAAATTATCCGGCGAGATGAAAACAGTCACGCCTCTCCTGCATACAACCGGACTCTTTGTGCAAAATAGCGTCTTGTCTGACCGCTTAAAGGAGGCAGACGCCGCTTTTTACAACATCTATCTCCATGCGCAGTATTACTGGCGCAAGAACTTCCGGGAAACACCGTAAACACAAGAGAACGAGGACTTCATGGACACCGCGAGCAAAAAAATACTCCTCTTTGCCAACAGAGGCATCACCTGGATTTTTTATTTTTCCTTTTTGTTGCTGCTGCTATCCCTTATCGCAGCGCACGACCCAAATTTACCGCGCGCTGTTTTAACTTGCGGCATATCATTTTTGGCGGTTTCTCTCTTCCGCCACTTCTACAACGCGCCCCGCCCCTATGAAAGGGACGGCGTCACACCGCTGATCGCGAAAAAAACCCAAGGCCGTTTCTTTCCCAGCCGCCATGTGTTTTCCGCTTTCGTCATCGCCGTTTCAGTGTTCTTTTTCTACCCTTTTTGGGGTATCGCCTTACTCTGTCTCGGTGTGCTTCTGGCCTACCTCAGAACGGCGCTTAAAGTGCATTATGTCAAAGATGTCGTCGTCGGCGCCCTTTGCGGCATCGGCAGCGGTATCATCGGTTTTTGGTTGATTCCATAAAGGGAAGAGCTTTAAAACGGCCTATAGGATAACGATAAAAAAACAATACCTGATGAAAACAAAGTCTACGACGTACGAAGAGATCTCCGTACGTCTTTTTACCATCTTATAGAGTTGTTTAAACGCTAAAAGAATTACTTTTAGGCTGATCGGCGCCGCCTTGTTTTTTTGATGATACCGACCCATGAGACGGGGGGATATTTTGATTTGAGTTTGTCCCTTAAAGATGTTGATTTTTTTTATGGACAGAAAAACTTTTGATGTTATAATGAATTTAGAGAGATCAATGCTCCAAAGAGATAGAAAATGAGGCTTTTTCGTTTCAGAACAGGGGGTGAGAGAACCATGGGTATTGAAAATGATTTTAGCAAATTGGCACCGAATGATTTTTTCCATGATATTGTCGATTCCTTATGTTACGAAGTCTTTGTCTGCGATCATCAAGGCACCGTATTGTATATGAATCCGGCGTCCCAGGTGCTAACAGGGCGTTTGAGCAAAAATATCATCGGCAGAGACATCATAGATCTCATCAAAGACGGCACCATATCAAAAAGTGTCACTGTCAAGGTTTTGAAAGAGAAAAAGATATGCAAGATCATTCAGAAGGTCAGTAACGGTAAGGATCTGCTGATCGTCGGCATTCCCATGTTTGACGAAAAAGGAGAGATCAAATACGTTCTTACCACTGCCCAGGATGTCGCGGAAATGAATGTCATCAATAACAATCTGCTACAGGAAAACATCAATCTCCATGATCAGATGCGTGTTTTATCCTCTTTGAAAAAAGAGTATATGTCTATGGACAATATGATCTATGTCGGCGATGTATACGAATCCATCATCAATGTACTGATGAAAGTTGCGCCCCTTGACGTCATTGTGCTGATTCAAGGTGAAACGGGAACCGGTAAAGAGGGCATTGCCAAAATGGTGCATCAGCTCAGCAACCGCAGCAACGGTCCGTTCGTCAAAATCAATTGCGGACTAATTCCGGAAAGTTTATTCGAATCGGAGTTATTCGGTTATGAAGAAGGCTCCTTTACCGGGGCATCCAAAGGCGGTAAAATCGGCAAGATTGAGTTGGCCAATAACGGCACTTTATTTCTTGATGAAATCGGTGAATTACCCTTATCCGTCCAGGTGAAACTTCTGGATTTCTTGCAGGAAAAGACCATCACGAGAGTGGGCGGACATAAAAAGAGCCCCATCGACACCAGAATCGTTGCCGCCACCCACCGGGATCTCAAAGCCATGAGCGAGGAAGGCAC
>CALFRX010000160.1 GCA_937919295.1 uncultured Peptococcaceae bacterium
TCTGCCGCCGACCAACGATCTGAGAAAGCTCTACCGGCATCCCCATAAAAGTTGATGCCTTAAACTGAATAAACCTGCTGAAAGAAGGAAAGAAGAAAGAAAGGAAGAAAGTTTGGAAATGAAATATACTTACTGTTTCCCCACAACCATCGGCGATCTCACCGCCGTCAGCGAAAACGGCTCTTTGCTGGGCCTCTATTATGGCAGAGAAATCAAAGAAGCCGAAAGCCATACCGGCGATACTGTTTTAAAGGAAACGGAAAAACAGGTTAACGAATACCTTGCGGGAAAGCGAAACTGTTTTGAACTCCCTCTGAAACTTGACGGCACACCCTTTCAGCGCCAGGTATGGCAAGCCTTGCTTTCACTGCCCTACGGAAAAACAGCGAGTTACGAAGAAATCGCGAAAGCCGTCGAAAAGCCAAAGGCCAGCAGAGCTGTGGGGAACGCCGTAGGGGCAAACCCCCTGTTGCTGATCGTGCCGTGCCACCGCATCATCAAAAAGAGCGGCGAAACCGGCAATTTCGGCGCCGGCAGGGAACTGAAAAAACAGCTGCTGCGCTTAGAAGGACAGCGGGATCTGAAATAAAACATAAAGCCGCAAAACGTTTTTGTTACGCGGCTTTTTTCATGGCAAAAAAAACCGTTTTATGGTAGAATAAAGTCATCAGAAAGGGGAGCGAGATGGCGGATCTGCTTACGCTGGCTAAGGCCGGCAGCGCTGCATACAGCGAAAAAAAATCAAAATTTCTCGGTTATGCCCGTCCCGTTGACAGTGAAGCGGCTGCGGCGGCTTTTATCGACGAGATCAAAAAACGCCACTGGGACGCGCGTCATACGGTCTATGCTTATGTCATCGGCGCAAACGGAGAAATTCAGCGCTCCACTGACGACGGCGAACCCGCCGGTACCGCGGGACGCCCCGTTTTGGAAATCATTAAGGGAGAAGGACTCACCGGTACGGCCATCGTCGTCAGCCGCTATTTCGGCGGCGTGCTTTTGGGTACCGGGGGTCTTGTACGCGCCTATGGCAAGACAGCGAAGCTGGCTGTGGCAGACAGCGCCAAGATACGTAAAGTCGAAGGGAAAAAAGTCGCCGTTTGCGCCGATTACGATCTCATCGGCAAAATCGAACATTTCCTGCTGCAAAAGGGCTTTCAAATTGAAAACATCGAATACAAAAACAATGCCGTGCTCTACTGTATCATAAAAAAGACAGAGGTCGACACCTTTTTTGCCTTACTCGCCCGGGAATTCCAAACAAAACTTGACTGTGTTGTGATGGAGGAAGAACATTGGTTCGCTGAACCGGCAGATTGATCTTTGCAAAACAACGCATTAATGATATAATGAGATATTACATAACAAAGGAAATGAAATGAAATATCTGATCAGAACCTTCGGTTGTCAGATGAATCAACACGATTCCCAATTCGTCGCCGCCATGCTGGAAAACCGCGGTTTCGAGAAAACGGAGACAACGGAAGAAGCCGACATCATCGTCATCAATACCTGCTCCGTCAGGGAATCGGCAGAAAACAAAATATTAGGTTATATCGACAGTTTGAAACGGCTCAAGCACCAGCGCCCCGCATTGACCATCGTTGTCATTGGCTGTATGGTGTCGCAAGAGGAGGCTGTGGCGGATTTTCTTGAAAAACGCCGCCATGTCGATATTGTCCTCGGCACCAGGAGCCTTGCCTTGCTGCCGCATTATTTGGATCAAAAGGAAACAAAAAAGTGTCCTTTGCTGGCCTTTGATCTTGACGCCGATATTCCCGAAGGCAGAAGACATCTCCGGGAGGAAGATTTCCGTGCTTATCTCACCATCATGTACGGCTGCGACAATTTTTGTTCCTACTGCATTGTGCCTCATGTACGCGGCAGGGAAAAAAGCCGGGAAATGGCGGACATTCTGAAGGAAGCGAAAGACCTCGTCAAAGACGGTGTCAAAGAAATCACGCTCCTCGGCCAAAACGTCAATTCCTACGGCAAAGGCCTCAGCCAAAAAACCTCCTTTGCCGATTTACTCTATGCTTTAAACGAAATCGAGGGCTTAAAGCGCATCCGCTATATGACCTCTCATCCCAAAGATTTCAGCGATGAGATTATCGATGCCATTGCCGCTTCGGAAAAAGTCTGCCGCCATTTTCATCTGCCGTTCCAGGCCGGCAGCGATCGCATTTTAAAAGCCATGAACCGTCATTACAGCGCCGCATATTACCTGACCTTGATGGCGAAGATAAAAGAAAGGTTCCCCTTTGATGTCTATACCACCGATATCATTGTCGGTTTTCCCGGCGAAACCGAAGAGGACTTTCAGGAAACTTTAAATATCTTAGCGCAAGTGGAATTTGATAACGCCTATACCTTCCTTTATTCCTCCAGAAAAGGAACGGCGGCGGCCAAAATGACGGATCAGATCCCCGATGAAGTAAAAAAAGACCGCCTCACCCGGCTGATGGATTTTCAAAACGGGATCAGCCTGAAGAAAAACCTTGCCATGGTCGGGAAAGAATACCTGCTTTTAGGGGAGGGGACAAGCAAAAACAACCCTGAAAGCCAAAGCGGCAGAACCGACGGCAATAAGCTCGTCCACTTCAAAGCCGCAGACGATCAAACCGGCAAGCTGGTGAAAGTCGTCATTGAAGAAGCTCATACCTGGTCGCTAAATGGCCGGATATTGAAATAAAGGAGGATAACACCATGTCTTTAGTGTTAGAAAAAGCGGCTGAATTGGCCGCGGCTCTCGAAAATTGCGAAGAGCTGAAAGATATCAAAGCAAAACAGGAAGCTCTCCGCGGTGACGCGGAAGCCGAAGCGATGCTCACGGACTTCTTCCAGATGCAGCAACAGCTTTATTCTTTGCAGGAACAGGGAAAGGAACCCGATCCGGAGCTCACAGCCCAGTTCAACGACATTCAGGATAAAATGGAGAAAAATCACGCCGTTGCGGAATTTTATGCAAGCCAGGCGGCTTTGGGCCAAATTTTACAGCAGATCAACCAGATCATCACCCAGGCCATCACCGGAGAAGAAGAATCCTGCTCCCCGAGTCAGTGCGCCACTTGCTCCGGCTGCTGAAAAGTTAATGTTAGGAGTCCCTTTTCATGACCAAAGAAACACCGATGATGCAGCAATACCGTAAAATCAAGAAAGAGCATCCTGAAGCGCTCCTCTTTTTGCGGATGGGCGATTTCTATGAAATGTTTTGCGATGACGCCAAATTGGCCGCCGCCGAACTCGATCTTGTACTGACCGCGAAAAGCGCGGGCAGCGAAGGGAAAGTCCCCATGTGCGGCGTGCCTCACCACGCCGTGGAAAGCTATATTGCCCGCCTCATTGACAAAGGTTACCGGGTCGCCATCTGTGAACAGATGGAGGATCCGAAACTTGCCAAAGGTCTCGTGAAAAGGGACGTTGTCCGTATCATAAGCCCCGGTACTGTTTTGGAAAGCGCTTTACTCCCAGATAGCCAAAGCAATTATCTCGCGACGGTTTTTCCTTCCGGAAACGACTGGGGCTTTTGCTATACCGATATTTCCACCGGTGAATTCAAAGTGACGGAATTCATCGGCAAAGATGCTGCGGATAAAAACCGGATCTTTGATGAAATTTACCGGGTGCAACCGAAAGAACTTCTTCTCGGTGATAAACTCGCCAAAGACGTCCAATTTCGCCAATGCCTGAAAAAGGTTTTCGAAGGTCTCGTTACCCTCATCCCCGAGGAGGATTTCACAAAAGAAGCGACGGATCAGGTCCTTGCGGAGCATTTCAACCTCAACGACAGCGAAGAGCTGTTTCTGTCGGAACAGGCGAAAAAAGCCGCCGGTGCCACCTTGTCCTTTCTTTACCGCACCCAAAAACGCGGTCTTAGCTACATCGGAAAGATTTCCTACTACAAAAACGACCGCTACATGATTCTTGACCAAAGCACCAGAAAAAACTTGGAGCTGACGTCTACGATCTTTACGAATCAAAAGAAGGGATCGCTCCTATGGGTGATCGACCGTACCAGTGGCACCATGGGGAAACGCCTGCTTCGGGAATGGCTGGAAAATCCTCTCCTTGATCTCGCGGAAATCCATAAACGCCAAGCAGGGGTCAAAGAGCTCTATGAACGTCCGCTGCTTTTGGATGAAATCAAAGCGGTCTTTGCCGATATCCGCGACTTGGAACGCCTTTCCAGCCGTATTGCCTACGGCAGCGGCACGCCCCGGGATATCGCCGCGCTGCGGGATTCCATCAAAAACCTGCCTGCCTTCAAAAAACTGCTCTATACGCTAAACAGCGATATTTTCTGTGAAATGGCGGAAAACTTTGACGATTTGAGTGATATCGATACCGTGATCCGCACGGCGTTGGTGGAAGATCCACCGATCTCGCCGAAAGAAGGGGGCATGGTCAAACCAGGTTATCACGACGAAATTGACGAATACCGCCGCCTGGCCAAAGGCGGCAAACAGATGATTCTCGACATCGAAGCCAAAGAGCGGGAAGCCACCGGCATCAAAACGCTGAAGGTGGGCTATAACCGCGTTTTTGGCTATTATATAGAAGTTTCCAATTCCTTTAAAAACCAGGTTCCCGATCACTATATCAGAAAACAGACCCTGACCAACGGAGAACGTTTTTTCACCCAGGAACTGAAAGAATACGAAGATAAGGTTTTGGGGGCCACCGATCAATTGTATCAGCTGGAATACGAGGTATTCTGCAAAATCCGCGATTTCATCTCCGCCAACACCGCGCGGATTCAGTTGATATCGACCTTTATCGCCGTCACCGACGTGCTGATGTCTTTTGCCACAGTGGCACTGGAAAATCAATACTGCTGCCCCGTTATGGACGACGGGGATACGGTTGAAATCAAAAACGGCCGCCACCCCATGGTGGAAAAGGTCAACAGCGAGGTTTTCATCGCCAATGACACGTTGTTGGACAGCGGGGAAAACCGCATCATGGTGATTACCGGCCCCAATATGGCAGGGAAATCCACGTATATGCGTCAGGTGGCGCTAATCATCCTTTTGGCCCAGATCGGCTCCTTTGTCCCTGCAGAAACGGCCCACATCGGTCTCACCGACCGTATCTTTACCCGCATCGGCGCTTCCGACGACTTGGTTGGCGGCAACAGCACTTTTATGGTTGAAATGCGGGAGACAGCGGCCATTTTAAAACAGGCTACGGATAAAAGCTTCATCATCCTTGATGAAATCGGCCGCGGCACCAGCACTTTTGACGGGTTAGCCCTGGCCTGGGCTTGCATCGAACATCTCGCCGACGCGAAATGCGCCCCCAAAACACTTTTTGCCACCCATTACCACGAATTGACTAGCCTCGAAGAGGAAAAGGAAAACTTGAAGAATTATGCCATCTTAGTCCACGAAGTCAATGGCAACCTCGTGTTTTTGCGTAAGATCACCCGGGGAAAAGCAGATAAGAGTTACGGTATTCAGGTGGCCAAATTAGCGGGGATGCCCGTCTCCATTGTCAATAAAGCGAAGAAAATTTTAAAGAACTTAGAAAAGAGCAAGCTGCATTACGGCGGTGGCAGCGAAAGTACGGCGGCGGAGGTATCCCTGTTTCGAGAAATCAGCGACGGCGAAGAAGATGTTCTGAAACAAATCGTAGGCCTCGACCTCGATAACTTGCGTCCCCTTGACGCCCTACGTTTGCTGGAAGAATGGCAGGATTATTTGAAGCATGAATAAGATCATCATTCTGGAAAAAAATACAAGAGACCAGATTTCCGCTGGTGAAGTCGCCGAACGGCCGGTCTTTATCATCAAAGAACTGGTGGAAAACGCCATCGACGCCGGCGCCAGCGATATCCGCATTCATCTGAAGGAAAGCGGTATCCAGGAAATTCGCGTCATCGACAACGGCGAAGGGATGGAAGCGGCGGATATCCCCTATGCGTTTTTGCGCCATGCCACCAGTAAAATAAAAACCATTGACGATCTTCAGTCCTTAAAGACCATGGGCTTTCGCGGGGAGGCTTTGGCTTCCATTGCCGCTGTGGCCAAAACAATGCTCCGCACTAAGACGGCGCAAAGCGAAACCGGCTATGAGAGCAGTGTCGAAGGCGGCGATATCGGCCCGGTTCTGCCCACGGCGGCGAATCAAGGAACAGAGCTTACAGTCAAGGATCTCTTTTTCAACACGCCGGCCCGAAAAAAGTTTCTGGCAACCCCCGTTCGAGAAATGCGGGATATCAGCGATATGGTGGGCAGGATCATCATTGCCTACCCAAAAATCCGCTTTGAGCTGACCAACAACGGCAAACGCGTTTTCTTTTCTCCCGGCAGCGGCGAACAAAAAGCCGCCATCATCGCGGTTTACGGCAGGGAACCCTTGCCTTTTTTGCTGCCCATCGAAAACAACGCTGTTTTCAGCGGCTTCATCGCTCACCCAAACTATTCCAAACCAAACCGCAATTACTATCATTTTTATATCAATCAACGTTACATCCAAAGCCATGAACTGAATAAAGCCTTGGAAAACGCCTACAGAACCTTGCTGCCGGAGCGTCGTTTTGCCATGGCTTTCATCAATGTGGCGTTGCCGCCGGATCAATACGACATCAACGTCCATCCCAATAAACTGGAAGTAAAATTTGCCGAAAGCGCAACCGTCGACGACCTTTTATATCAGGCGGTCAAAGAAACCCTCTCCCAGGCTGGCAAGGCGTTTACCACAAAAATTCACGACACCGGCAAGGCTCGGATTCCGGAAAAACCTGTCTATGAGGACGAACAGCCCCCTGCTCCCAAACTCCATCAGGATCTGCGTTTGGCTGGTCTGCCCGGCGCTGTGGAACGCAAGAAACAATTATTAAAAGCAGGGGAGAACAGTGACTTTGCCAAGGCGGAGCTTACCGGGATGCTGCGGGGCACGAAAACGAAACCGGTTATCAAGGAAAAGCAAGCGGAAGCGGGAACGGATCCTCTGAGCTTATTTCGGGAAGACACAGCGTCTTTGGGCCTGAACGATAAATTCAAACCCTTTGAGGCGGCGAAAACCATTGATTTTAACGAAGGTTTTTACGCTTCCCTGAATATCCTCGGCCAGGTTGGCGGCTCTTTCATCGCCGCCGCCAACGAAGAAGCGCTCTACCTCATCGATCAACACGCGGCTCACGAGCGGCTGTTGTACAATAAAATTAAAAAATCCCTCATTGAAAAGGATAATACCGTTCAGGCCTTGATCGTTCCTTTGGAGGTCAACCTGAATTATAAACAGTATAGCTGGGTCATCGAGCATATCATCGTCCTCCACGACATGGGCTTTGTTCTGGAAGAATTCGGTGAAAATAGCTTCATCCTGCGGGAAATTCCCACTTGGGCGGAAAATATCGACGCCGTTACTTTTCTCAAGGAATTTGCCGACGGTTGGCTTGATTCCGAAAAGGAACTGACCATCGACGCCATCTTAGAGCGTAAAGTCATGTCGAAGGCCTGTAAAAAGGCAGTGAAAGCCAATCAGTATCTGACCCGCGCCGATATTCTCTTCCTTTTCAGTGAACTGGATCAGGCAGAGGACGCCTTTACCTGCCCCCACGGCAGACCGATTGCCGTTAAATTTACCATCGATGAAATCCGAAAGAAATTTTTGCGTACCTGATATGGAAAAACAAAAGCTTATGGCCATTCTTGGCCCCACCGCCACCGGTAAGAGCGAACTTGCCGTATTATTGGCAAAAGCCCTGAACGGAGAGGTGATTTCCGCTGATTCCGCCCAGGTTTATCGAGGCCTTGACATCGGCTCCGCAAAAATCAGCGAAGGGGAAAAGCAGGGAATACGTCACCATCTCCTTGATATTGCTAGTCCCAAAACAGACTATAACGTTGGCCTTTTTCAAAGAGACGCTCAGGCGGCCATCGAGGAAATCGCCGCCAGAGGAAAACTGCCCATCCTCTGCGGCGGCAGCGGCTTATACGTGAACGCCGTCATCAACAGCAACTATCAACTGGGGAAAGAAACGCCCCAACCGCTGCAACGGAAAGAACTCCTGGCCATGGAAGCAGAAAAAGGGGAGGGGTTTCTCTACGCAATGGTTCGGGAGAAATTCCCCAACCGCGCCGCAAAGATTCATCCCCATGATTATCAGAGGATTTTAAGAGCCCTGGAAATGACGGAAGATATCACCGCAGATAGGGAAAACAACTGGGAAAGCCCTTACGCGCTTTCGCTTTACGGCCTGACCATGGATCGGGAAGCGCTTTATCGGCGGATTGAAAACCGCGTTGAGCTGATGTTTGCAAAAGGACTTGTGGAAGAAGTTCGCGCCCTGCTCAAAGCCGGTTGCAAGGAAGACGGCAATGCCATGTCGGCATTGGGTTATAAGGAAATCCTACCTTATTTGAGCGGTGACCGCGATCTCCAAGAAACCAAAGAACTGCTGAAAAAAAGTACCAGGCATTTCGCAAAGCGCCAGCTAACATGGTTCCGACGGGATCCCCGGATCATTTGGTTCGATGTTTTAACAGATGGCGGAAACCAATCCATCGCGGATAAAATAATACTTCTTGAAAAAAGGCTCTCCTCATGATAACATAGAGGTACAGAGTATCGTTATTTATTTTGCTTTAGTTTATTTTTTTGGAGGTAAAACCATGGGAAAAAGCGTAAATCTGCAAGACTACTTCTTAAACCAGGTGAGAAAAGAAAGCATTGCCGTTGTGATTTATCTTGTCAACGGTTTCCAAACCAAAGGACTTGTGAAAGGATTCGATAATTTTACCGTCGTTCTTGATTCCGACGGAAAACAGAATCTTATCTATAAACATGCCATTTCCACCATCATGCCGGCAAGACCCATCAATTTCAACGTAGAAAAATCAGAAGATTAAAGAGAAGCTCATAAAAAGAGAAACAAAGGGCTATAACAATCATTGTTACAGTCCTTTTTTTATGGCCGCAGCCTTATTTAACCCATAGGGAGCATGGAGAAGATAGATGATAGTGAAATCCTTAGAAAAATCTGAAAAATCTGGTGAATTTGAAGAATCTCAAGCATTTGAGAAATTTCAAGAAATTGAAAAAGCCGGTATGGCGGCAGTCTGTTCCTGGACCCGGCGCTACGAGCCCACGGAATTTTTTAACCAGGCAAAGGTTTTGCGGGCCTTTCGCGCCCACCGCGTGAACTACCAGGATTTCCAAATCAGCAGCGGCTACGGCATGGGAGATACCGGCAGAGATAAATTAGAAAGCATCTATGCCGAAATCTTTCACGGAGAAGACGCTTTGATCCGCCAGCAGATCGTCTCCGGCACCCACAGCATCACCTTGGCGCTTTTCGCCATGCTTTTACCCCAAGATAAAATGGTTCTTTACGGGGAACCTTACGATACCCTCTATAAAGTGCTCGGCCGCACCGAAAAGGATCCGGGCAGCCTAATGGAGCTGGGGGTTACCTATGAAATTCATCCCTTCGGCGAAAAGGAGACGATAGGAGATGCCATTGACGAAACAACAAAGGTCTTTTACCTCCAGCGTTCCAAAGGTTACAGCGCAAGAAACGCTATGACCATCAGGGAAATGGAAGAACTGATCACGGCGGCAAAAAAGATCAATCCGAAAATCATCGTTTTCGTCGATAACTGCTACGGTGAATTCTGCGAGGAGAGGGAACCTTTGGAAGTTGGCGCTGATTTGATCGCCGGTTCCCTGATCAAAAATGCCGGCGGCGCCATCGCGCCCTCCGGCGGTTATCTCGTTGGCAGAGCCGACCTAATCGAGCGTGCCGCTTACCGGCTTACTGCTCCCGGCATCGGCAAGGAAGTCGGCCCCAGCCTCATCAGTAATGTTAGTCTCTATCAGGGTATTTTTATGGCGCCTCACATCGTTTCCGAAGCCCTCAAAGGCAGCGTCTATTTGAGCGCCGTGATGGCAGCTCTTGGTTATGACGTTTTGCCGAAACCCAACGATCCTCGGAGCGACATCGTAGAAATGATCCGTTTCGGCGCTCCCGAACCGTTAAAAGCCTTTTGCCGCGGGATTCAAAAGTACTCTCCCGTTGATTCCCACGTCCTACCGGAAGCCTGGGATATGCCTGGTTACGAACATCAGGTGATCATGGCCAGCGGCGGTTTTGTGGAAGGTTCCTCCATCGAACTCAGCGCAGACGGACCTTTAAGGGAGCCTTATAACTGCTATGTTCAAGGAGGAATTAGCTTCCCCTACGTCAAATTCGTCATCGACAGCATCCTCCAGGAGGAACTGCAACTAAAATAAATAATTATATACCATTTATCGATAAACAGCTAACAGCCGGTTTCTGATGAAACCGGCTTAGGCCGTCGACAAAGTCTGATACGCGGCGAACTCTCTGTCCCGCGACTGCTTGAGTA
>CALFRX010000161.1 GCA_937919295.1 uncultured Peptococcaceae bacterium
GATAATGTAAATAGCAATGATTTACCCCGCATGATCCTCACTAATTTGGTGTTAATCATTGCTATTTACATTATCTTTACCCTTGCGATCTGCACGATTACGCCCATGGAAAACATTGATATCATCAACGGTATCCTGAATTGCTTCATTCTGACCTTTACCGGTAATCTCGGCATTGCCTTTTACGTTATCGTCGGTATCATCTTCCTTTATACCCTGATTTCCCAGGGGCCCGCCTGGATGCAGGCAGCCGGTTTTATGGCTGTGGAATCCGCCGCCAACCATGAAATGCCGAAAGTTTTCGGTACCACCACCAAAAAAGGTGCGCCTTTGGGCAGCGCCGTGATCATCGGCATCGTTTCCACCGCTGTTATTGTCATTTATGGCCTGCTATCTTCTTTCGCCGGCGGTACTGCCAGCGATCTTTTCTGGACCCTGTTTTCTTTCACCAGCCTTATCTTCCTGCTGCCTTTTATCCTTTGCTTCTCGGCTTTCATTAAACTGCGCCTGACCGACAAGGATACGAAGCGCGCTTACCGTTTCCCCGGTCCCAATTGGTTCGGTATCGGTGTCAACCGCTTTTGTCAGCTGGTCATTATCTTTACCATGATGCTATTCTTTTGGGTACCCGGTCAGCCCGTGGATTGGGTTGGCGGCATTGCCCTGGGTATCGGTTTTCTGGCCGGTATCGGTTTGGGCGAGATTTTCAACATCAATCGCAAGCGAATCGAAGCGAGAGAAAAAGAAGCCTCCAAATAGCACTCATCATCAGCTTGAAGAAAAATGCAAAGGAGGCATTGGTGCTATGGTCTGCATTTCCTAAGCGGTTAGCCAAAGGTAGGTGGGTTTTGTGACAATAGAGAATCAATCAGTTATAAAAAATCAGGATATGTTGAAACGCCGTGACATCTTTTTAGGCATGATTTGCGTGATGTTCTTTCTTGACACAGTGGGGCCTGTGGCATCGATGGGTGCTTCAGCCATCACCTGGTCACTTGTGATTACCCTGTTGTTTGTTCTCCCTTCCGGATTGATCATGGCGGAATTAGGGGCTAATTACCCCGCCGAGGGCGGCATGTATGCCTGGGTGAAAATGGCCTACGGTTCCCGTTGGGGCGCCCGCATGTCCTGGTTATATTGGGCTAATAACGCGATTTGGATATCTTCGACAACGATTTTTACAGCCAGCGTTTTTTGTCAGATTTTTATCGGAGAAATCGGCTTTCTTTACGAGCTTATCATGTCAATTGTGCTCGTTTGGTTTATCATTTTCGTTAGCATGCGTCCCTTAAGAGCAACGACTTTTGTTACAAATCTTGCGGCCATTTTTAAAATTATCGTCACTGTCGGCATGGCGCTTATGGCGATTATCTATTTAACCAAAGGTCATGCGGCAGCCAATGATCTTTCCTTAAAGGCTTTTACGCCAAGGGTAAATGAGAGCTTTCTTTTCCTTTCCGCTCTCATCTATAACTACATGGGGTTTGAGGTAATGTCTTCATCGGGAAACCGCATCAAAAACCCCCGCAGGGATATCCCCCGAGTTACGATCATAAACTCTTTTATGGTATCAGGTCTTTACATCATGGCGATACTTGCCATTATTATCATTGTGCCGGCAAAAGATATGTCGATTGTAAACGCAATTATGAATTGTTTTCTCTTTGCGGATTTATCCGCGGCAGTAAAAGCCGTCATTGTTTATGGGTTTGGCCTCATCTTCTTATCGATCCTTTTTGCGCAGGCTATCACTTGGATCTCGGCGGCGGGCCGTTTGGCCGCCGGGGCTTCTAAAGACGGCGAACTGCCCCGTGCTTTTGGCGTGATGCACAAGAGAAATGATACTCCTATGGGGGCGCTTTTGATTACAGGCACCGTCGGTACTGTTCTTGCTGTTATTTATAGCTTCATTGCCACCAGTGCCGCAGATCTTTTCTGGAGCCTGTTTTCCTTTACGAACATCATCTTCTTAATTCCCTACATTATAAATTACGCGGCGTTTTTAAAGCTTAAAAAAACAAGACAGGGAACGGAAGGGGCATATAAAGTGCCGGGACCGCCCTGGGTGAGCATGATTTTTGCCCGTACCGGTCAATTTGTACTTTTGCTCACTATTTTTGTAATCATCTTTACCCCCGGTTCACCTCTGAACCTGTTTTCCTGCGGTATGCTGATTGCCGGCACACTTTCGGTACTTGTTTTGGGCGAACTATTTATTCGCAGTTCCCAAAAAAGAGGGCGCTTATAGTGCTATGTTTTTCCATACCAGGATGAAAGCGGCTAAGATGATCGGCGTATTGCCGCATCAATAAAAGCTTCGTGTAAAATGAATGATCTTTGTACTCCCATTATAAATGAGAGCGGCTCCTTTACCGGAGCCGCTCTGAGGCCGTCGACAAAGTCTGATACGCGGCGAACCCCTTGCCCCGCGACTGTTTGCGTACATCCGGGTACGCGGCGCAG
>CALFRX010000162.1 GCA_937919295.1 uncultured Peptococcaceae bacterium
GCTGACCCTGATCTGCGCTTTTTCTTTCGCCTGCCATATCGCATACTTAGGCAGTGCCATCGGCGGCAAGAACACGTTTCATTTGACCTTTTTACAACTGCTCACCATGGGCGTGCTCTCCACCGTTTACTTCCTTTGCTTTGAAACAGGTCAAACCTCCCAGATCCAATGGGGCAACGGGATCCTCGCCGTGGTCTATCTGGCGCTGTTCCCCACGGCCATGTGCCTTTTTCTGCAAACTTACGGCCAGCGGCGCACCCCGACGGCAAAAAGCGCCATCCTCCTCTCTTTCGAGGCCCTCTTCGGTTCCGCCTTTTCCGTCTTTCTCGGTTTAGAGCCCTTTACCATCCGGCTTTTCTGCGGCGGCGGCATTATTTTCTTATCCGTTCTCTGGCTTGAGTGGAGTAACAGCAAAAAACAGAAAAACGGAGTGTTAACGCCATGAAAAAAACAGGGATCTTCGCCTGGTACGGTTATTTTACCGATTACCGCAAACGCCTTGAACGAATCAAAGACGCCGGCTTTGACGGCATTATGCTCTGGTGGGAAGACGAAGCGGGGGAATGGCCCATTCCCCGCCGGGAAATGGTACGCGCTGCCCTCGGCTGCGATTTGACCATATTCAACTTTCATATGGCGGCAGTGAACGACAATGATATCTGGAATAGTAGTCTTTCTATACGGGAAGGCTATTTAAAGCCCATCCGCAAAACCATGGAGGAAATGGCCGATCTCGGTTACACCAATCTCGTGATGCACCTGTGTGAAAGAGGCGATGTCCCCGATCCCAACGCTGACCTGCTCCGCAGTATCGAATACCTGTTACCCTACGCCGAGGACAACCGCATCACCCTCTCTCTGGAAAACACCTGGCGGGCAGATTACCTGGAATACGTCTATAACGCCTTTCCTGGCGTGAAAGAACTGGGTTTTTGTTTCGATACCTCCCACGCCAATCTCAAAGATCAATTTTATTTGCTGCAAAAATACCAGCATCTTCTCACGGCGTTGCACCTTTCCGATAACGATGGTACAGCGGATCAGCACCGCCCTCCCTTTGACGGCAATATCGATTTTTCCCAAAAAGTCACGCCATACCTAACCGGAAGTAACCTACCCTATACCTTGGAACTGATAGCAGATCAAAGCCGCTATCCTGATGAAAGAACTTTTCTCAAAACAGCCCGCGAACGCGTTATGCGCCTGTTGGAACTGGAAGAAAAGAGGAAACAGGAGGAAAAGAAGAATGACCAAATGTTCCTGCGGTTCAAAGACTGAAAAGCCCAAAACCGACCTGACAAAATTAGATTCGCTGCTCGCGGAATACAAGTGCCTTCCCGGCAGCCTGATCACCGTGCTTCAGAAAACCCAGGATATCTACGGCTACTTGCCAAAGGACTCCATCTACGCCATCAGTGACGCCCTAACCGTCAAGGTCGCCAAAATCATGGGGGTCGTCACCTTTTACGCGCAGTTTCGTTTACATCCCGTGGGCAAACATCTCATCATGCTTTGCCAAGGCACTGCCTGCCACGTAAACGGCAGCGAGAATGTCGCCGCGGCCTTGGAAGACGAACTTAAAATCAAAGATGGCGAAACCACCGCCGACAACCTCTTCACCATGGAAAACGTCGCTTGTTTGGGCTGCTGTTCCATGGCGCCGGTGATGATGATTCGCACAGGAAAAAGCAGCGAGGTCTTCGGCCCGCTGACACCAAAATCCGCGCGGCAGATCATCAAGAATATTTATAAAGCGGAAGGAGGCGTCCAATCATGATCATTACAGTGGGCATGGGCAGCTGCGGTATTGCCGCCGGCGCTCAAAAAACCTTTGACGCCATTACCACGCTGATTGAAAAAGAAAACCTCGACGTTACGCTGAAACCCGTGGGCTGTATCGGCGAATGTTTCAATGAACCCGTTGTCGAAGTCATTGATGACGAAAATAATAAGCACTATCTTTACGCGAAAATTGATGGGGAAAAAGCGGAAAAGCTCCTAAAGAGCCACCTGCATCAGGGTGTTCCCCTTGAGGAATACCTCGTTCCCCAAGAAGATAGGGCTTTTTTGGCAAAACAGACGCGCATCGCTTTGACCGATTGCGGCGTGATCAACCCCGAAGATATCGCGGAATACATCGAACACGACGGCTTTCAGGCCTTAAAACACTGTCTCTTTGATCTGACGCCGGAAGAAGTCATCGAAGAGATCAAAATTTCCGGTCTCCGCGGCCGCGGCGGCGCCGGCTTCCCCACCTGGTTTAAGTGGAACGCGGCCCGGCAAAGTCAGGGCGATATCAAATACATGATCTGCAATGCCGATGAAGGCGACCCCGGCGCATTCATGGACAGGAGCTTACTGGAAAGCAATCCCCACAGCGTCCTGGAAGGCATGATGATCGGCGCTTACGCCATCGGCGCCGCCGAGGGTAAAATCTACGTCCGCGCCGAATATCCCCTGGCCATCAAGCGTCTAAAAAAAGCCATTCAGGAAGAAGCAGAAAACGGCTATTTGGGCCAACATATTTTAGGCACCGACTTCTCTTTCCGCCTGGAAATCAAAGCCGGCGCCGGCGCTTTCGTCTGCGGTGAGGAAACGGCCCTCATCGCCTCCCTCGAAGGGGAACGGGGTATGCCCCGGCTGAAACCGCCCTTCCCCGCCGAGCGCGGCTATCACCAGAAACCCAGCAATATCAATAATGTGGAAACCTATGCCAACGTGCCCTGGATCCTTCGCCACGGCGGCAATGCCTTCGCCGCCATGGGAACGGAAAAGAGCAAGGGCACCAAGGTCTTCGCCCTGGCCGGCAAAGTCAAAAAAGGCGGTCTGGTGGAAGTACCCATGGGTATGACCATCAAAGAGATCATTTTCGGGATCGGCGGCGGCATCAAAGACGACAAAGAAATCAAAGGCGTCCAGATGGGCGGCCCCTCCGGCGGCTGTATTCCCAAAAGCTTGCTCAATACAGCGGTAGACTACGAAAGCATCACCAAGGTCGGCGCCATCATGGGCTCCGGCGGGATGATCGTCATGGACGAAACCACCTGTATGGTGGATATGGCCCGGTTCTTCCTCCAATTCACGAAAGACGAAAGCTGCGGCAAATGCGTGCACTGCCGCATCGGCACCAAGCGGATGCTGGAAATTTTAGAACGCATCGTCAACGGCGAAGGCAAAGACGGCGACATCGAAACCTTGAAATCCTTGGGTGAAAACATCATCGCCGGTTCCCTCTGCGGCCTTGGTCAGAGCGCACCCAATCCCGTATTGAGCACCATTCGCCATTTTGAAGAGGAATACCGCGCCCATATTGAAGACCATAAGTGTCCCGCCAAAAAGTGCAAACCCCTCTTAACCTTCAGCATTGATCCGGAAAAATGCACCGCTTGTATGGCCTGTAAAAAGAAATGTCCCGTTGACGCCATCAGCGGCGAAAAGAAAAAGCCTCAGGAAATCGACGCCAATATCTGTATCCGCTGCGGGAATTGCGAAGCTGTTTGCAAGTTCGGCGCCGTTATCGTAGAGTAAAGGAGGCAGAACATGAGTACTTTGCAAGTTACCATTGATCATAAAAAATACACCTTCGAAAAGGGGCAAACCATTCTCGACGTGGCCAAAGCCAATCATCTCGAAATACCGACCTTATGCCATCATCCTCTGATGAAAACCTACGGCGCCTGCGGTGTCTGCCTGGTGGAAGACGAAAACAGCCCCAAACTGTACCGAGCCTGCGCCACGGAAGTCAGAGAAAATATGGTGATCCATACGGACAGCAAACGGGCAACAGAAGCCCGCAAGGTCGCCTTGGAATTGCTTTTTTCCGATCATCGGGGCGACTGCCGCCCCCCCTGTACCTTGGCGTGTCCCGGCCATACCGACTGTCAGGCCTATACGGGTCTCATCGCCAACGGCAAATATAAGGAGGCGCTTC
>CALFRX010000163.1 GCA_937919295.1 uncultured Peptococcaceae bacterium
GGCTGGCGACAACCGTTGGCGGCCTGATTGCGACACTGCTGCCTGTAAAAAATGAAAAATGCCTCGTTTTTCTCTTGGGTTTTGCCGGCGGCGTTATGGTAGGCTTGTCGCTCTTTCAGTTGATGCCGGAAGGTTACTTTTTCGCCAATAGTCTTTTTTCTGTCGGCTTCGGCTTTACCGTCGGTATTCTTTTGATGGCCTTCCTCGCCCAATTGACAACAACGAAATGTCAGGAAAGCGATTGTCCCTTTAAAGATTTTCGGGAAACGGGGCTTTTTATTTGTTTGGCCATTGCCCTTCACAATTTTCCCGAAGGCATTGCCGTTGGCGTCGGTTTTGTCAGCGGTAACGACTTGGGCTTTATGATTGCCTTCGCGATGATGCTGCATAACATTCCGGAGGGCATCGGTATCGGCGCGCCGTTGAAGAAAAGCGGCCTGCAAACCTGGACGATCCTATTGCTGACCGCGGCGGCAGGTTTTGTGACGCCTCTCGGCGCCTCCCTCGGCTGGTGGCTAGGGAATGTTTCGATGTACGTTTTAAGCTGGGCCATGGGTCTGGCTGCCGGCGCCATGATCTACGTTTCCTTTACCAAATTATTCGTTTATGGCGCGCGCTGGAACGAGTTTGGTATTTTTTGCGGTATCTTGCTGACGTTCATCATTGCCTAAGATCATACTCTTAATGTCGTTTTGGATGCCAAGGGTTAAGGAAATGCTGTCTGTTATAAAAATGTGCTATAGTCGGTAAAAATAGATTTATTTTTCGGTGGACTTATGATATAATAAACTAATATTACTATACGCACAGTGAGGGAACTTGATGAAATACCTGGATACCCATTGCCACGTTTTCCCCGATGAAATTGCCCAACGGGCCATGGCCGTACTGACCAATAACTGTGATTATAAACCGGTCACTGATGGCACCTTAGCCGATACGTTAGAAAAACAGCGGTCCTGGGGCTGCCATCAGTTTGTGATGCTGGATATCGCGACTTCTCCGGAGACAGTCAGAAAAGTCAATGATTTTTTAATTGCCCATAACGATAATCGCCGGATTTTTTCTTTCGGCACGATTCATCCTGCCTTTAAGGATTATCGAGATGAGCTTTCTCGGTTGGAAGCAGCAAAAATCAAAGGCATCAAATTTCATAGCGGCTATCAGAACTTCGTCATGGATGACAAAACCATGTACCCAATTTACGAAGAAATTGTGAAACGTAATATGATTCTTATGTTCCACGGCGGTTATGATCCCGGCTTTGAGGGGATGGACAGCTGCTATGCCAATCGCTGCGCCGCCCTTGCCCGTGATTTTAAGGGCGCAAAAATCATCCTGGCACATATGGGAGACGTATGGGACAACCGCCTTTCCATGGAGTATCTCATCGGAACCGACGTTTATTTCGACGTTTCCATGGCCACTCTCCATATGCCAAGACTTCAGGTGGAGCAGTTGATTGCGGCCCACGGTGCGGACAAGTTCCTTTACGCAACGGATTCTCCCTGGTCGGACGGGTTTTCCGTACAAAGAACCATCGAATCTTTGCATATAACAGAAGCGAATAAAGAAAAAATCTTTTATAAAAACGCAGTAAAACTACTAGGAATCAAGGAAGGAGACGTTGAGTAATGAAAAAAATCAATCGACTGCTAATAGCCAACCGAGGAGAAATCGCCATTCGTATTTACCGCGCTGCAAATGACCTTTCTATCACGACGATCGGCGTTTATTCCAAGGAAGATAAATATAATCTCTTTCGCACAAAGGCTGACGAGGCTTATTTGCTGGGTGAAATGAGTGGTCCTTTGGCCGCGTATCTCGATATTGACCTGCTCATTCATTTGGCGAAAAAAGAAAAGGTGGACGCGATCCATCCCGGTTACGGCTTTCTATCGGAAAACCCGGAATTTGCCCGGGCTTGCGAAAAAGAGGGCATTCTTTTTGTTGGTCCTCCCTCCCATGTGCTGGAGCAGATGGGCGACAAGATCAAAGCCAAGGAGATCGCCAAAAAGTGCAATGTTAAGACGATCCCCGGCAGCGAGCATCCGCTGAAAGACGTTGAGGAAGCCAAAAAGCTCGCTATGGAATACGGCCTGCCCGTGATCTTAAAGGCCGCCGCCGGCGGCGGCGGACGCGGTATGCGTCTGATTGAAAACTTAGACGAGATGGAAGACGCTTTTAAAATGGTGAAAAGCGAGGCGGGGAAGGCTTTTGCCAACGACAACATTTTCATGGAAAAATACCTCGTCAACCCGAAACATATTGAAGTGCAGATTCTGGCGGATCAGTACGGCAATGTGGTGCATCTTTTTGAAAGAGACTGCTCCGTACAGCGCCGTTACCAGAAGGTCGTGGAATATGCCCCGGCTTTTTCCGTGGACGAAGCGATTCGCAAAAAACTCCACCGGGACGCCGTCAAAATCGCCACGGAAATCGGTTATATCAACGCCGGTACCGTGGAATTTCTCGTAGATGAAGACGGCAACCACTATTTCATTGAAATGAATCCCCGTATCCAGGTGGAACATACGGTGACGGAAATGGTTACCGGCATCGACCTGGTTCAGGCTCAGTTGCTCATCGCCGAAGGCCATGCCCTTGATTCCGCGGAAATCGATATCAAATCCCAGGCGGATATCCCCCTTAACGGCTATTCCATCCAGTGCCGTATCACAACGGAGGATCCCAAAAATAATTTTGCCCCGGACTACGGTAAGATTACCACCTACCGCAGCGGCGGCGGTTTCGGCGTGCGGCTCGATGCCGGGAACGCCTATTCCGGCGCGGAGATTTCCCCTTATTACGACAGTCTGCTTGTAAAAATCACCACTCACGACCGTACCTTTGAAGGCGCCATTCGCAAATCACTGCGTTCCATCGCGGAAATCCGTATTCGCGGCGTCAAAACGAATACGGCCTTTATCGCCAATATTTTACGTCATGAAACGTTTCGTACCGGCAAAGCCTATACGAAATTTATTGATAGCACGCCATCGTTATTTGAAATTGAAAAGCCCCGAGATCGCGGCACCAAGATTTTGAAATACCTTGCCAATAAGACAGTCAACGAGGATTGTCATAAACTCCAAATTTATGAACAGCCCCGTATCCCCGAAGTTGACCCGGAACCGCCGACAAGGGGTTTAAAGTACATTTTGGACAAAGAAGGCCCCGAAGCGGTGAAGACGTGGATTCTTGATCAGAAAAAACTTCTCGTTACTGATACGACCTTCCGCGACGCCCACCAGTCCTTACTGGCAACGAGAGTGCGCAGCTACGATTTTTATAAAATCGCGCAGGCGACCGCTCATATTTTGCAGGACGCCTTTTCTTTGGAAATGTGGGGCGGTGCCACCTTTGATGTGGCCTACCGCTTTCTCCACGAATCGCCCTGGGAACGTCTGGATAAGCTGAGAAAGCTGATTCCCAACATTCCCTTCCAGATGTTGCTGCGCGGTGCCAACGCCGTGGGCTATACCAACTATCCCGATAACGTGATCAAGGAGTTCATCCGGGAAAGCGCCAAAAGCGGTATTGATGTGTTTCGCGTTTTTGACTCCTTAAACTGGCTGCCCGGCATGGATTTGGCCATTGAAGAGGTCTTGAAATCCGGCAAAATCGCCGAAGGCGCCATTTGCTATACCGGCGATATTCTTGATCCCACCCGGGACAAATACACGCTGAAATACTATGTGGATCTTGCCAAGGAAATCGAAAAGCGTGGCGTACAGATTTTGGCGATCAAGGATATGTCCGGTTTGCTGAAACCTTACGCGGCCAAAAAGCTTGTCTCCACTCTGAAGGATGAAATTTCCCTTCCGATTCATCTTCATACCCACGATACCAGCGGAAACCAGATTGCCGCTTTCTTGCTGGCAGCGGAATCCGGCGCTGATATCGTCGATACGGCGATCAGCAGTCTTGCCGGTCAGACCAGTCATCCTTCGTTGAACTCCATCGTCGCTGCCTTACAGGGCCAGGAACGCGACACCGGTCTCGATTTGGAAGAGTTGCAGAAACTTTCCGATTATTGGGAAGATGTCCGGCCTTATTATCATAGCTTTGAGGGCGCGATCAAGAGCCCGGCAACGGATATTTACCGTTATGAAATCCCCGGCGGTCAGTATACGAACCTGAAACCGCAGGTGGAAAGCGTTGGCTTGGGTCACAGATTCAAAGAAGTCAAAGAAAAATACAGAGAAGTCAACGAAATCCTCGGGGATATCGTCAAAGTGACACCTTCTTCGAAAATGGTGGGGGATCTCGCCATCTTTATGGTACAGAACAATCTTGATAAAGACAATATCGCGGAAAAAGCGAAAACCCTTAATTTCCCCGATTCCGTTGTCAGTTATTTTAAGGGCATGATGGGGCAACCTTTAGGCGGCTTTCCCGAAGACCTGCAAAAAGCCGTACTCAAGGGGGAAGAACCGATCACCTGCCGTCCCGGCGAACTGCTGCCCTCGGTGGATCTTGATGCAGTAAAAGAGCAGATTTCCGGTTTGAATGAAAACATCGATAACATTGACCGCGCGGTGATCAGCTGGTGTCTCTACCCAAAAGTTGCGGAAGAATATATTCGTCATCGCGAAGAATACGACGATCTCAGCCGTTTGCCCAGCCACGTCTTTTTTGACGGTCTGATGGCAGGGGAAAAAGTGGAAGTGGAGATCGAAAAAGGGAAGACATTAATCATCAAATATATCGGTCTCGGTGATTTAAACGATGACGGTACCAGAAACGTGATTTATGAAATGAACGACGCCCAACGGGAGGTCACCATCAAAGACAAAAACGCTGTCAGCATTGTCAAGGAAGTCGTTTTAGCGGATGAGAAAAATCCCGGCCATATCGCCGCGTCTCTCCCCGGCGCCGTATCCTCCATTCTTGTTAAAGTCGGCGACGAAATCAAAGAAAACCAAACCGTCGCCATGATGGAAGCAATGAAAATGGAAACGAATATCACCGCGGGCAAAGAGGGTATCGTTTCCGAAATACGGGTGGTTGCCGGCGATACGGTACAGGCCGGTGAATTGATTATGGTGATTGAATAAAGGAGCGCTTAACATGGTTCGAATCAAACCGTTTCGGGGCATTCGTCCCC
>CALFRX010000164.1 GCA_937919295.1 uncultured Peptococcaceae bacterium
GGTGGTAGAATACGACGCCGTCAAAGACATTCTGCCCTCCTATTTTCATACGGTTTTTTCCCATTGCGGGGTTGACCATCCCGACCGGGCTTTGCTGCAATTACAAACTTACCCCATCGCTCACCGTTTGCGTTTGATCCCCTTTTCCTCTATTGGCAAAAGCAACGGTATGATGCTGGGAATTCGTCCCGATAAACTCTGTTTCCCCGCGCGAAAAAAGAAAGAAGCGGAAGATGTTGTGATCTGTTTTTACCGGGGTACGATGCATATCAGAGAGAACTGCCGTTGCATCGTAAATCCGGCCATCCTTGACATGATGTAGGAGGTCATTATGGAAAACAGCGTGTTGGAAAAACTGCGTATGGTGCTTTTGCAGCACCTCAATTTCAATGAAAACGGAAACAGCGTCTTATACGTCGGCGGCTCCGACGTGTTGCCCGCGCCCTTTTCCCCGGAGGAAGAGCGGGAAATGCTGATGAAGATGGCCCACGCCGACGAAACGGCAAGAGCGGCCCTGATCGAGCACAATCTGCGTCTCGTCGTTTATATCGCCAGGCGTTTTGAGAATACCGGTGTCTATATCGAGGATCTCGTCTCCATCGGTACCATCGGTCTAATCAAGGCGGTGAATACCTTTGACGTGACAAAAAAGATCAAGCTGGCCACCTATGCTTCCCGCTGCATTGAAAACGAGATTCTAATGTTTTTAAGGCGCAACGGGAAAACAAAAGGGGAGGTGTCTTTTGATGAACCCCTCAATGTCGATTGGGACGGCAACGAGCTGCTGCTGTCCGATATCATGGGTACTGACCCGGATCTCTGCTCCCGGGAGCTGGAGGAGGAGGTGGATAAAGCGCTGCTGAAAATGGCCATGGAGAAGCTCACGGTCAGGGAACGCACCATTGTGGAGCTGCGCTACGGTCTCACCGCGGACGGTGAGGAGAAAACCCAAAAGGAGGTCGCCGATATTTTGGGTATTTCCCAATCATACATCTCTCGCCTGGAAAAACGGATTATCCGCCAGCTGCGCAAAGAAATCCAAAAAACATTATAAAAATAATTTGTGAAAATGTGAAGAACTGCGGTTTTACCGCGGTTTTTTATTTTTCACGGAAAAGACACAGGGGACTGCTACAATCAGGATTGATTTGCAATCACCGGGGAAAAATGATAAAATAACTATAATATGCCTTAGGGAGACCGTGGTATGGTAAGAGACCGTTTTGAGGAAAGAAAAACAAAGGGAAAGCGCCGTTCTCACCGGCACCGGAGGAAGCATCTGACGGTATTGCTGACGGTCGCTGTGGTGATCCTTTGTCTTGCCGGCGCTGCCTTGGCCTATGCGCTTTGGGGCACTGATGAGAACACCGCCGCCACTGCGGGCGGGGATGCGGCGGCATCGTCAGAAACAGGAAATACTGCCGCTGTCACCGGTGACAGCACCGTGGAGGCTGATTATCGCAGCGGCTACGGCCAATTGGTGAATCGCACCTATCCTTTGCAGAATGCTGAGACTTACGAGCCCGACGATCTGGTGGAAGTGGCTTACGCCTATAACGGCAACGGTCAGCTGATGCGCAAAAATGCCGCCGAAGC
>CALFRX010000165.1 GCA_937919295.1 uncultured Peptococcaceae bacterium
AAACAGTCGCGGGGCAAGGGGTTCGCCGCGTATCAGACTTTGTCGACGGCCTCAAAGCCTGCGTTTTTATAAACGCAGGCTTTTGTATTCTTTATTTCAGCAGGTAACTGCGATCTCTATAAGTGGTATGCAGCAGTTCATGGGCCACATGACTGTTGGGTTCACCAAGGAAATCCTGATAAAGTTCTTTGATCACAGGATTCTTGTGGGATTGCCGAACAGGTAAGTTGACATCGGTCTGATAGATCGCGTCAAAACGCAACTGCATTTTCGCCCAGTTCTTGATCGGGTTGCCGCCGCCGCCGATGCAGCCGCCGGGACAGGCCATGATCTCAATAAAATGATAATCGGCCTTGCCGTCCCGCACAGCGTCCATCAGTTTTCTGGCATTGCCGGTACTGTGGGCCACAGCGACTTTGACCTCGAGATCGCCGATGGGAATTGTGGCTTCCTTCACCCCCGTAAAACCGCGAACGGCTTTGAAGTTGATATCGGCCAGCGGCTGTTTGGTGATGATTTCGTAGACACTGCGCAGAGCCGCCTCCATCACGCCGCCGGTGGAGCCGAAAATGACGCCGGCGCCGGAGCCGAGACCGAAGGGATCGTCAAAATCGGTTTCCGGAAGATCTTTGAAGGTGATGCCGCATTGTTCGATCATTCGCGCCAATTCCTGAACCGTCAAAACAGTATCGATATCAGGATTGCCGTTGGTGGAGAGTTCGGGGCGCTTCGCCTCGAATTTCTTGGCGGTACAGGGCATGATGGAAACACTATAAACATCTTTGGGGTCTTTCCCCAATTTTTGGGCGTAATACGTTTTGATCAAAGCACCGAACATCCCCTGTGGCGATTTACAGCTGGAGAGGTTGGGCAGCAATTCAGGATAGTAGGTTTCGCAGAAATTGATCCAGCCGGGGCTGCAGGAAGTAATCATCGGCAAAACGCCGCCGGTGGTCAGTCTGGTGATGAACTCCGTGCCCTCTTCCATGATGGTGAGGTCCGCGGTAACGTTGGTATCGAATACTTTATCGAAGCCAATGCGCTTCATGGCCGTCACGAGTCTGCCCGTGGAAACAATGCCGGGGTCTTCGCCTAAGGCTTCGGCGATGGTGACCCGCACCGCAGGGGCTACCTGGGCCACCACTTCTTTTTTATTGCCCTCAATCATTTGCCAAACGGGTTCCCTGTCGTCGTGGGCAACGAGGGCGCCGACGGGACAAGCCTGAACGCACTGACCGCAGCTGATACAAACCGTATCCGCAAGGCTTCTGCCGAAAACAGGCGTAATCACCGTAGGGAAGCCGCGGTTTTCTTTGTTTAAGGCAAACACTGTCTGCACATCATTACAACAGACAAGGCAACGGTCACAGACAATACATTTGGAGGGATCCCGGGTAATCGAAGGAGAAGACATATCCTTGCCCTTGCCTCTTAACTCCAAGGGATATCTCAAATCACGAATAAAGTGCATGTCCTCGGCAATGGTCTGCAATTCGCAGTTACCGTTTCTGTCGCATTCCAAGCAGTTTTTGCTGTGATGAGAAAAGATCAATTCAAGAATGTTCATTCTTGCCTTACGTACCCTGGCAGTGGTGGTTTTCACCACCATACCGTCGCTGACGGGATAGGCGCAGGCGGGAACGAGGAGTCTCTGTCCTTCCACTTCCACAACGCAGATGCGGCAGTTGGCTTTCACCGACTGGTCGGGATGGTAGCAGAGGGTGGGGATTTTTATATTTATGGCTTTCGCGGCGTCTAAGATGGTTGAACCGTCCTTGACTTCTACACTTTGGCCGTCAATGGTAAGCTTCGCCATTAATTACGCCCCCTTTCGATTGCTTCGAGATAAACATTGCGGAAATTCTTCAGCGTGGATACGACGGGGGTGGGAGAAGCCTGTCCCAAACCGCAGAGAGAGCAGTCCATCATCGTTTCGGAAAGCTCCTGCAACGTATCGAGATCCGCCATGGTACCGGAGCCCTTTCTGATCTTACGGATGAGCTGCAACAGGCGGTAATTTCCTTCACGGCAGGGCGTGCATTTACCACAGCTTTCATGGGCAAAGAATTCCATCAGGTTTTCGACGATTTCCAGGACATCGTTGCTGTCGTCAAAAACCATGATATCCCCGGCGCCGAAGGTGGCGCCGGCAGCCTCGCAGGATTCCACATCCATGGAAATATCGAGCATATCACCGTTGATGATACTGCCGCTGCCGCCGCCGGTCTGAACGCCTAAGAGCTTTCTGCCGTTGGGACAGCCGCCGCCGACTTCAAAAATGAGGTCGCGGAGATTAACGCCTTTGGGAAATTCATAAACGCCGCGGTTAACAAGGTTGCCGGAAAGGGTGAAAACCTTTGTGCCGCTGCAATCCTCTACGCCAAAGGAACGGTACCAGGCAGCGCCGTTATTGATGATAACGGGAACGTTGACGAGGGTTTCCACGTTATTGATGACAGTGGGTTTGCCGTAGAGACCGGAAACACCGGGATACGGCGGTTTATAACGGGGTTCGCCCCGTTTTCCTTCAATCGATTCCAAAAGCGCTGTTTCCTCACCGCAGACGTAAGCGCCGCCACCGGAAACAACTTTGATATCGAAACTAAAGTCAGAGCCAAAAATGTGCTTGCCCAGGAAACCCGCGTTACGCGCGTCGTTGATGGCGCTTTCCAAAACAGGCATAATATAAGGATATTCGAATCTTAAATAAATGTAACCCTCGCTTGCGCCAACGGCATAACCGGCAATGGCCATCCCTTCGATGAGGCTATGGGGATCACCGGCCATGATAACGCGGTCTTTATTGGTGGCGGGTTCCCCTTCATCGGCGTTGCAGACAATGTATTTCTGATCCGCCGCGGTGCCGTAAACAAAGCTCCATTTGGTACCGGTGGGGAAAGCAGCGCCGCCGCGGCCTCTGAGCCCGGAAGCTTTCACTTCCTCGATGATTGCGGCGGGATCCAAGGAAAGCGCTTTCTGTAGACCAGAATAACCGCCCAAAGCGCGGAATTCGCCGACGGAAGCGGGATTGTATTTACCAACGTTGCGCAGTACAATTCTTGTTTCCTGCATTATTTCACACCTCCCCTTTGATAAGCCTGCATTAGATCCACGGCTGATTGAGGTGTTAAGTCGGTGTACACAGAATCATTGACCATGATGGCGGGAGACGTATCGCAGAGACCGATACACTCACAGAACTCCAAAGTAAAGAGGCCGTCGGAGGTGGTTTGGCCGGGAGCAATGCCCAGGAAATCACCGATTGCCGCGGCAACTTCCGCGGCACCCACCACATGGCAGGGCGCGCTTTTGCACATACGAACCACGTATTTCCCCCGGGGTTTTGTGGAAAACATCGCGTAAAACGTGATAAAGCTGTAAATATTGGCTTCCGGAATACCGGTAACGCCACTGACCACTGCCGCCACATCCCGTGGAATGGCATTCGATGCAATTTTCTGCACATCGAATAAAATACGCATCAGCTGATCAGACTCGTTTTTATAGCGGGCCGCAATGGCTGCAATCTGGGTCGAGTCCACAGATGATGCGCTGCATTGATTTTGCATAAGAAATTTCCTCCATTTCATCATAACTGCTCTTTTTTATACTTACCAACAATCGTCAACTTAAACAGACTCTATTTCCCTAATTTTAGCAAAAAAACCGGTTAAAGTCAAGGTCGCAAAGATCTTCCTCAAAACTCTAAAACTTCACAAGGCCGTAGGCAGAAGACCTTTTTACCATGGTTGTCCCGTTCTACGCTAACCTTAAATTGCTCAGCGTCTTGTTCAATCAAAGGGAAGGTACCGTAATGCATGGGGATCACGATTTTGGGATCAAGCCAATGTACTGCAATGGCGGCATCCTTTGGCCCCATCGTATAATTATCACCAATGGGCACCATGGCCACATCGATGTCATAAAAATCGCCGATCACGGCTTTCATATCGTAAGTTAAGGCAGTATCTCCGGCAAAATACAGGGTTTTTCCATCCATTTCTACGAGAAAACCGCAGGGCATACCGAGATACTGGCTTAAACCTTCTTCGATCAAAGCGTTTCCATGAAGGGCCGCGGTCAACTTCACCGTAAGCTCATTGCCGAAACGATGCGCCCCGCCGATATGCATGGGATGAGCGTTCACACCGCGGCGGGTACAGTAAAGAGCCAGCTCGTTTACGGAAATAATGGTGGCGTTGCTGTAGCGGGCAATCTCTATGGCGTCGCCGAAATGATCGCCGTGACCGTGGCTGACCAGGATATAATCAGGGTTTAGATCATAGGGACTTGTCTTAGCCTTGGGGTTGCCGGTGAGAAAAGGGTCAAACAACAATGTTTTGCTGCCCTCCACCAAAAAAGCGGAGTGGCTCAGGTACTGAATCCTCATAAATCATTCTCCTCATTGGAAGAAGGTCCCGATCAGCGCCAGCATCTGCAAGAGAATGACGAAGATGATCACGAAGTTATGAAAAATCAGGCTAAACAAGAGCAGCAAAATAATGCTGGTGACAATCATCACGCGGACAAAGCCCACGCCGGGGCAGAACAGCGCGGCGCATTCGGAGTCACAGAACCTTCTCCATATTTTATGAAATTTTCCCATATTTTACACTCCCGATATTGTTTTTTACAATATATGGAGTATCATCTGTTTTCATAACCGACGAAGCGTTTTGTTTTCGTCAAATAAAAGGCAGACTCGGCAACGTCGATATCGTAAATTCGTTTCAGCGCGGCGCGGTAAAGCTCCATCTGACGGCCATACTTCGCCAAAAAAGCCTCGGTATCGCTGCGGGACAGATCGTTGGTCTTATAATCCAGCAGAACCCAAACACCGCTATCTCTCTGGTAAAGCAGATCGACCGCACCCTGTAGGATGACCTTTTGCCGCTGTTCTCCGCCGCTTTCGGGGAAAAGCTCCGCAACGCCGAAACCACCGACAAAGGAAAGCTCCCGCCTGATTTCCGCCGCGTTTCGCAAATCTTCACCATAGGGACTCTTTAAAAACGCGTAGACGGCGTCAAGCTCCAATTCCGCGGCTTCCGCCGAGGTCAGCACGGCAGTTTCCCTTAAACCATCTCTGTAAGCCGCAAGTTCCTCTTTGCTCCAGCAACGGTCAAAAGGCAAACGCTCCATAAAACGGTGAAAAGCCGTCCCCTTTTCCGCGCCGCTCAGCACCGCGGCGCTTCCCATAAATTTCGGGCGGTTCAGCCTGACGCGGTCATCTTCCCCCGATCCCGGCGGTAACAGCGAGGTCACGCTGACCTTGGCGGGGATCGCTACGGTCTCTTTGCGTTCCATGGCCAAAAGCAAACGTTCAATATCCTTTGCGGGCAGCAGGGGCGCTTTCTTTTGCCGTGTCACGGCGTCAGCGGGAGGCAGCGCTTGCGTGACGCTTAAGGTAAAGAAATCCTCCCCTGCCTTGGCGGCAATGGCATGGATCAGCCATTTATAATAAGAAGAATCTTTCATCAGCATTTCACCGGGAAGCTCTTTTTGCTTGTCAAAAAGGAGGGGTTCGGCAAAGGCCGCCACCTTTTCCGCCGCAGTTTTCTTTTCCGTGGCGCTTTCCGTAGCCGTGATGATCAGCTTCTCCCTGGCTCTGGTCAAGGCCACATAGAGGACGCGCATTTCCTCGGCGAGATCGTCGCGGTCCTTTTTATTCTTGATCAGGAGCCGGGGCAGCGTCGGTGAAACAACCCGCCGCCGCATATCCTTGCGGTTGGGGCCAAAGCCCCAATCCCCGTTTAACACCAAAGGCCCTGTGAGATCCTGTTTATTGAATCTCTTTTCTGTCTGAGCGAGGAAAACCACGGGAAATTCCAACCCCTTGCTTTTATGGATATTCATCACCCGGACACAGTCCTCATCGCTTTCCGCTTCCGCCGGCACGTCGCCATGGTTGGCGGCCAGGTGCTCAAGATAGCGCAAAAAGTCGAAGAGACCGCCGCCGTCGTCCCTTTGAAAAGCCATTGCTTCCTCGGCCAAAAGACCGACGTTTTTCATGCGGCGTTGGCCGTTGGGCAGACCGCTCCAAAAGGAAAGATAGTCAAATTCCTTTAAAAACATATCCACAAGATCGCCCACAGGATATATCTTGGCGCAACCGCGCCAAAGAAGCACCGTCTCTTTGAAAGCGGCGACTTTTTCCTGATCAAGTCCCTCCCGATAAAGCCCTTCTCCTTCGAGCACCATTTCCCAGAGCTTCTTTTTGCCCCGCTGAAAAGCCAGGGCCATCAGTTCGTCTTCGCTGAAGCCAAAGAGAGGGGAGCGCATCACCGCGGCCAAAGGAATATCCTGAAGAGGATTATCGAGGACGGAGAGGAAGGAAGATAGCAATTTCGTCTCCCGGCCCGCCAAAAAACCGGCTGTAGACGGCGTCATCACCGGAATACCGCGGTTTTTCAGCTCCGCGCCAAGGATTTCCCCGTTGCTGTTGGCGGCCCGCATCAATACGGTGATATCGCCGTAACGAAGAGGCCGCGGCCCGTCTTTATCCTGAACCGTAAAATCTTGCTCTATCATCTTTTCAATGCGGTCGGCGATAAAGCGGCCGTGACAGGAGAGGTTTTCATAATCAGCGGCGGTTTCGTCTTCGCTTTCCGCCGGTTTGGCAATGACGACCATTTCCACCACGACGGCGCCGGGGCGCTCCGCATAGTTGGCGCCGTACTTCAACGCCTCATTTTCTCCGTAAGACAGTTGGGAAACCTTTTCGTTCATCAGGCGGGAAAAGATCATATTCGTCGTATCGAGGATTTCTTTCCGGGAACGAAAGTTCTGATTCAAAAAGATCAGCTGTCCGTTTTCGTTCGCTGCTTCCCTGCCATAGGAGCGGTAGCGGCGCTGAAAAAGCGTGTGATCCGCCAGACGAAAACCATAGATGCTCTGTTTGATATCACCCACAACAAAAAGCTTATGCTTCCCTGCCAACAGCGTGATGATCTCCTCTTGCAGGGGGTTGATATCCTGATATTCATCCACCAGTACCTCGTGAAAAAAGTCCTGATACTCCCTGGCCAAGGCCGGATTTTCCTTTAGCAGC
>CALFRX010000166.1 GCA_937919295.1 uncultured Peptococcaceae bacterium
GCCCTTCCCCTGAGAAAAGTTGCCTTTATAAACAGCCAAAGCACTGATCGCTTGAGCAGTGCTCAGCTTGTCAAAAAAGTGGCGTCGCCACTTTCCCGCCAAGCTGATGCGGTGGCGGCACTGCCGCCACCTGGGATTGAAGTACCCGGAAGGGGAGGCGGCGCTCCCCTTCCCGCCCTTCCCCTGAGAAAAGTTGCCTTTATAAACAGCCAAAGCACTGATCGCTTGATCAGTGCTTTCACTTTGTGAATGGTGCCGAAGACCGGGGTCGAACCGGTACGGTGTCGCCACCACCGGATTTTGAGTCCGGCACGTCTGCCAATTCCATCACTTCGGCAAGGCATAATAATTATATCATAAAGACAACTCCTGTCAAGATCAAAAAATCCACGGCAGAAAAATAAATTTCGCATTGACGTGAAATCTTTGATGCCTTATAATAAAGCAAGAAAAGTAAAATATTGAATGAAAACATTGCCACGGAGGTAATCATGAAAGACATCATCGTTGTCTTTATTCCTCGTGGCAGTTTTTTTATGTAATTTTTTATTAGGAGGGGTTTCTACCATGCATATGTCAGACGCTCTCGTTTCACCTACCGTCGGCGGTCTTATGATCGTCGTCAGCGCTGGATTAATCGCTTATTCCGTCGCAAAAAGCAAAAATTTAGTGGATGATAAAAAAATCCCCATGATGGGGGTCATGGCGGCGCTGATTTTCGCCGGTCAAATGATCAACTTCACCATTCCCGGCACCGGTTCCAGCGGCCATATCGGCGGCGGCATTCTGTTGGCCGCCACCCTCGGCGGTCCACCGGCATTTCTATGTATCTCCGCTGTCTTGCTGATCCAATGCTTCTTCTTTGCCGACGGCGGTATGCTGGCTTTGGGCTGTAACATCTTCAATATGGGCTTTTGGCCGATTTTTATCGCGTACCCGCTGATTTTCAAACCGATCCTGAAAAAAGGCATCACCAAACCGCGGCTGATGGTGGCCTCCGTGGTCTCCGTTATCGTGGCGCTGCAATTGGGCGCCTTCAGCGTTGTTTTGCAAACCTTGGCTGCCGGCGTCACCTCTCTGCCTTTTTCGACTTTCCTTCTCTTGATGCAGCCGATTCATTTGGCCATCGGCCTGGTGGAAGGTCTTGTCACCGGCGCGATCCTCTGCTTTATTCAGGCCGCCCGTCCTGAAATTCTCGATGCCGCCGGTTCCAATCAGCAGATTGGCAGCGGCGTTTCCATCAAAAAAATCGTCATCATTCTGCTTTGCGCCACCATTATCATCGGCGGCGGCCTTTCCCTTTTAGCCTCCCAGTATCCCGACGGTCTCGAATGGTCCATTGCCAAAATCACCGGCAGCACCGAAATGGAAAATCCCAACGGCACCGATAAACTACAGGAAAACACCGCGGTCATGCCGGACTATTCCGATGCGGCAGGCTCCACAGGGGGCAGCATTACTGCGGGGATTGTCGGCAGCGCCCTCACCCTCGCCATTGCCGGCGCCGCAGGAGGCGTGGTTTATCTGGTGAAGCGTAAAAAGAAAGGCGCGGAGAAAGAAGAGTAACCAAAAATTCCCACCTTTTTTGCAATAAAACCGCGTTGTTCCTTGGGAAAAGCGCGGCTTTTCTTTTGACATCCGCTCCATTTTATATTATGATATTTTTATCTTTGTGAAGGAAAGGCCGATATGTCAAAAATTGGAGACGCAATCCAAACACTGTCCTCCATGGAGGATTTGGCGGCAAAAGTATCACCGGTACACCGCATTCATGCCAACGTCAAAATATTGATCACCTTTTTTTACCTCATCGCGGTACTTTCGTTCCACCGCTACAACCTGGCCGGTCTGATGCCCTATTTTATTTATCCGGCAATGATCATCCCTTTGGCCAACATCCCATTTCGGGAGATCCTTAAGCGGGTTTTGGTGGCGCTGCCCTTTTCCCTTTTCGCGGGGATCAGCAACTTGATTTTTGACCGGGAGGTTTTCAGCTATCTTGCCCAAATCCCCCTCACCTACGGCTTTATTTCCTTTTGGACGCTGATGGTCAAAACGTTCTTATGCGTATGCGCTGTTTTGATCTTAGTGGCAACGACCAACTCCTTTACTCTTTTTGCCCAGCTCAGGACTTTTAAAATCCCTAAAATATTCGTGCTGACCCTGATGATGACCTACCGTTATATCTTTGTGCTGCTCCAGGAAGCGGGCAACATGATGAAGGCTTACGCTTTGCGTGCTCCCGGTGAAAAAGGCATTCAGATGAAGGACATGGGTTCCTTTGTCGGCCAGCTTTTGCTGCGCTGCATCGACCGTTCGGAGCACGTCTACGCCGCCATGCAGTGCCGCGGTTTTAGCGGCGAATACGTTGTCGGTAAAAAACAAAAACTTGACGCTTACAGTATGATCTGGGGTATTACCGCAACCGGTGTTTTTGCGTTTTTTCGCTTTTTTTCCATCCCCCAACTGATGGAAAATCTGATTCAAATGATTTAGTGGTTTAAGGTGAACATATGATTAAAGTGAACGATGTTACGTTTCGCTATCCCAACGGGAAGGAAGCGCTGCACCACATCAATTTCGAGATCAAGAACGGCGAAGCCGTAGGCCTTGTGGGCTGCAACGGGGCGGGGAAATCAACGCTGCTTTCCCTGCTCTGCGGCATCAACTTTGCCGGTGAGGGCAGCAATGAAATCAACGGCGTCACCGTCAAAAAGGATACGCTGAAACAGATCCGCAGGGATGTGGGCATGGTCTTTCAAAACCCCGACGAACAGCTTTTCATGCCCAATATCGGCGAAGATATCGCCTTTGGCCCCAGAAATTACGGTCTCAGTGAAGAGGAAGTCGAAAAGCGCGTTCATAACGCTTTGGAAAAATTAGAAATCGGCGCACTCAGAGACCGTCCCCCCTACCGCCTCTCCGGCGGTGAAAAGCGCAATGCCGCCATTGCCACGGTCATCGCCATGGAACCTTCCTTCATTCTTTTTGACGAGCCTACGGCCTTTTTAGACCCCAAGGCCACCAATACCTTCCAACGTATCGCTTTGGAATTAAACATCCCCTTCCTCATCGCCAGTCACGATCTGGATGTAATTTTGAATATCTGCGACCGGGTGATCATTTTAAAAAACGGAGAGATCATGGCCGACGGCGAACCCTATGACCTACTCTGTGATGAAAACCTTATGTACCGCGCCGGGCTGGAACTGCCCGCCTCCTTCAGCCGCTGTAAGCACTGCCCCAACAACTGCGGCGAGGATCTTTTCAAAAAATTTAAACTCCGCCGCCTGGGGGAGTGAATCTAACCCTAAAAAGAAATATAAAGTGAGTGTCCATGGACGTTTCGTCCATGGACACTCCAGACTGTAGACAAAATACGCGTCAGCGGATTTTGGACTACAGGATGATAGGCTGTCGAGAAAGGCTTAGGCA
>CALFRX010000167.1 GCA_937919295.1 uncultured Peptococcaceae bacterium
TTACACGCTGGCAGGTCTTTTGAAACATTTGAAGCTGTCCTTTGGCGAAACAAGCGCCAGCTTCCAAGGATTCGGTAATGTTGCGGAATATGCGGCGCGTCTGTACGCAGAATTAGGCGGTAAGGTGATTGCCGTTTCCTGCTGGGATCAGGACGATGCGACGTCTTATACCTATCGGAAGTTAGACGGTTGCGATATTGAACAGCTGGCCAGCATCAAAAACTCTTTCGGCAGCATTAATAAAGATAAGGCCCAGGACCTTGGGTATGAAGTGTTACCCGGCGGCGCCTGGATATGTCAGGATGTTGATATTTTGGTTCCGGCGGCATTGGAAAATCAGATTATACCCTGCTCGTGCCAACAGATCTCACCAAAGGTGAAGATCCTATGCGAAGGAGCCAATGGCCCTGTAACACCCGACAGTGATCCAATCCTGAAAGATCGCGACATCATTGTTCTGCCGGACTTTCTCTGCAATGCAGGCGGTGTTACCTGTAGCTATTTTGAACAGGTTCAGTGCAACATGAACTATTTCTGGAGCAAAGAAGAAGTCATGGAAAAACTGGAATATAGCATGACCAAGGCGTTTACCGCCGTCAACGAGCTGGCGCAAGAAAAGAATCTGACCCTGCGTGAAGCTGCCTATGTCATTGCCATCAACCGTGTTGTGAATGCGGTGAAACTGCGCGGATGGGTTTAATCCCCTTCGGTCATGGCCAAAGTGAGAACACTTTTACCGTGAAAAATCCTGGCTGAACCGGCAGAGGAATTGGAATGATTTTATGCCGTGATGGGCTTTCGCAGGATCAACAGTGATCCTTACCCGCCGTTATGACACAGTTGTTGTAAATCATAGCTGAGCCAAACGCCAGTATCGGCGCTGTATGCGCTGGCGGAAAACAGAATCAAATGATGAATGGGCTTGTTGTCTTGATCGAGACAGCAAGCCCTTTTCTTGCTGTTGTATAGATTATGGAAGATTTGTCCATAATGATACCAGCCAGGAAAAGGGGAACAGTTTCATGTTTCATTATTTTAAAAAAATAGTTCAACACTTAAAAGCGGAAAGCCTCAATCAACGGCGGGAGGATCCTTTTGCCGAACGGCCGGAATTTGTGCTGTCTTCCGATATTGACCAAAATCTTACCAAATTCAGGGAGATTTTCGGCGCTAGTAACGATATCATTATCCGGGAAATTGTCTTTGGTCAAGATCCGCAAGTCCGCGGCATCATCATGTTCGTTGACGGTTTGGTGGATAAAAAGACCATCAATTTAAGTATCATCAAGCCTTTGATGTACGATCTGCGCCTCATCCGTTCCTTGGGGAACGATAAGGTTCCGATGGAACAGATCAAAACCGCGCTGCTTTCCGTTGGGGAAATTAAGCAGACGCCATTGATCAATAAATTAGTGGATGACTGTCTTTCCGGTGAAACCTTTTTCATCGTCGACGGTCTCGCCGAAGGTTTTATGATCAGCACCAGGGCCTGGGAGAACCGGGGAGTGCAGGAACCGCAAACCGAGAGCGTGGTGCGCGGCCCCAGAGAGGGCTTCTGCGAAACACTGCGGATCAATACATCGCTGTTGCGGCGGAAGATCAAGAATCCCAATTTCATCATGGAAAACGTGGAAATCGGCAAACGGACAAAAACCAGTATTTGTATTGCCTATTTGAAGGACATCGCCGATCCGGTGCTCATCGATGAAATCAAGGTCAGGTTGGGGCGGATCAATACCGACTCGATTTTGGAATCCGGATATATTGAGCAATTCATTGAAGACGCGCCTTATTCGATTTTTCCAACGGTGGCCAACAGTGAAAAACCCGACGTGATCGCCGCTAAAATCTTAGAGGGACGGGCGGCCATTCTCGTGGACGGCACGCCTTTTGTCCTTTCCGTGCCCATGGTTTTCGTGGAGAGTTTTCAGACCGCCGAGGATTATTATATCCGTCATACCCTTGCCAGCCTGACCCGGATCATGCGCTATTTTTCCTATTTGATCACAACGCTGACGCCAGCACTGTATATTGCGATTTTAACCTTCCATCAGGAAATCATTCCGATTTCCCTGATGTTTACTTTAGCCGCTTCCGAAGAGCAATTACCTCTCCCTGTTTTTTTTGAGTTGCTCACTATGATGATCACCTTCGATATCCTGCGGGAAGCGGGGCTACGCTTACCGCGCCTTGTGGGGCAGGCCATCAGCATTGTCGGCGCCCTGGTCATGGGGGAAGCCGCCGTGGCGGCGGGAATCGTTTCCGATTTTACGGTCATTGTCATTGCCATCACCGCGGTCAGCAGCTTTGTGGTGGCTCCTCAGGAGGGTTCTGCCACCATGTTGCGCTACATTTATTTTCTCCTGGCTGGCTTTATGGGCGGGATCGGCATTACCGTCGGTGTCATCGGAACACTGATTCATTTGGCATCTTTGCGGTCCTTCGGTACCCCCTATTTATCGCCGCTGGCGCCCTTTGCCCCCTGTGATCAGAAAGACGTATTCATCAGGGCGCCCTGGTGGTCCATGGGCACGAGGCCACGGTACATGGGCGTCCGCGATCTACGCAGACAGGGACACCGTTTAAGACCCCACAAGCCCCAAGAGGAACATTTGTCATGAAAAAAGCAGCGGCGGTTTTGCTCTGTGCGGTCATCGCTTTGGTTGCGGCGGGATGCTGGAGTTCCGGAGAATTAAATGAATTCGCTTTTGTCGTGGGCGTTGCCGTTGATCAGGGAAGCGCCCCGGAGAACATATTATTAACGGTGCAAGTCGCGAAGCCCAGCGGGTTTAAGTCTAGCATTAACGGTGGTGGCAGCGACGAAGAGGCCTATTGGAATATCTCTAACGAAGGAGAAACTTTATTCAATACGGTGCGCGGCTTTACCCATGAATCCGGGCGAAAGCTGGACTTTCAGCACAATACAATCCTGATATACAGCCGTGATATCGCTAAAAAGGGTCTTGGTGACTGTATGGATCTCTTTATCCGCGACCATGAATTCAGAACATCCACCTGGATCGCCATTGCCAACGAAAGAGCCGCTGATGTCTTTGGGGTAGATGCGGGATTGGAAACCCTGCCAGCAGTGGAAATTGATAAAATGATGGATGCCCAGCAATATAACTCTCAATCTTATACAATCGAATTACTGGATTTTTTAAAGCGTCTGAAAAGTGATACCACGGCGCCCATCGCGCCAATCATCAGTATCCGCGGCGAAGGAGACGATCAGGATATCCATATATCGGGAACAGCCGTTTTCCATAAGGATCGATTCATCGGGGAACTGGGCGGCATGGAAACACGGGGGCTTATGTGGGTCACCGGTAACGTAAAAAGCGGTATCATCGTTGTGAATTGCCCTTGCGACCAGGGAAAAGCCGAACTGGAGATTTTTCAGGCCAAGAGTACCGTGACCCCGGTGCTAAAAGACGGCGATCTTTCCTTCCTGATCGAAATCAAGGAAAAGGGGAATCTCGGCAGTCAAACGTGCAGAGAAAACTTAGCGCCCACGAAAAAATTGGAAGCTTTGTCAGAACGGCAGAACAAGGCCATCAAAACCGAGATCGAAGCGGCCTTAAAAAAAGCCCAGGAGTTAAATGCCGATATCTTTGGCTTCGGAGAAGCGGTCTATCGGAAATATCCCAAGCAATGGAAATCAATGAAGGATCAGTGGAGTGAGATATTCCCTACGCTTGACGTGGAAATCAAGGTTCAATCGGAAGTTTACGGGACCGGCAATATCACAAAACCGGTTAACTGAGGAGTGGAGTAAACAGTAATGAAATTAGAAAAAGACATGATCTCCAACTCACAAATGGCCTTTCTCCTTGGGATATACATTCAGGGCGCTATCTTCTGCACTGCCCTTGTGTTTCATATCACATCGCGAAGTATCAGTCTCATCTCTCTGACTTCCCTTGCGGTTTTCCTCACCTTTGTGTTTGTCTATATCAAACTGATGCGGCTGTTTCCCGGGCACAATCTTATGGGACTGAACGATATTGTTTTCGGCGCGTACATTGGTAAAGCAGTCTCTGGCCTGTATATCTTTTTTCTTGTCGTTCTGACCGTTGCCAACCTGCGCTTGCTATGTGATTATGTGGTCGGTAATTATATGGTGGAAACGCCGACCATAGCCATTGCGATCGTGTTCCTTTTTGTCGTTGTTTGGGCGGTTTATGCAGGGTTGGAGGTGATGGCCCGCATCGGTATGCTTTTTTTTGTGATCGTTTCGGTTTTTACCGGCGTGATTTTCCTTTTATCCCTCAGTCAAATAGAAATCACGAACTTTCTCCCCCAATTCGATATCTCGTTGATTGATTTCGTGCGTACAAATCATATCATCACCACCATCTTTTTTGGCGAATCCTTTATGTTTATGATGTTCATTCCCTGTATGAAACAGCAAAATAGACTGGGTAGGTCGTTGCTTTTCGGCCTGATCGCAGGTGAGATTTCTTTGATCCTTTCCTCCCTCATGATCACGGGAGTGCTGGGAGATATGGCTTCCATTTCGAATAGTCCCTTAAACCGTGTGTTACGCCAAGTGGATCTGGGTCAGGTTTTGTCCCGCATGGAGTTTATCGTTACGGGCATTCTGACGTTTTCCGTTTTTATGCGCATCGCCGTGATGTACTATGCGGCAACCATAGGCCTCGGCCAATTACTTGGCTTGAAATCCTATAAGCCCCTGGTGATTCCCATAGCCGCCGTGGTCTTAGGTTTGGTGGTGCCGATTTTTTATACACCAAGCGCGCAGATTGCCTGCGGCATCAGTACCTGGCCCTTTTTTTCCTCCTTCTTTACGTTTGTACTTCCCGTCGTTACCCTCCTCGTCGCGTTGCTGCGAGGGTTTTTTAAAAAGAGAGAGGAGGAATGCGGATGATTTACGTCGTGATTGCCGCCTATCTTATCATTGCTTTTGTCGGGTGCCGTCCTCTGTTTAAGAAAAAATGGTGGGCTGAATTTGCCGCTTATCTCACGCTATTGACCATCGGCTTTTCCCTCCTGACCATGCAGGCCCTGGGCATCCGGGTTCCCAGTATCGGCCAGGGGATTCAGATTCTGATGATGGATGTGCTGCATATAGGGTATCACTAAGAAAGGCAACTGTTATAATTTTGCCCTACGGCAAAAAAAGGGGCTGCCCATGGCAGCCCTACAAAAGTGAAGTCGGTTTCCGATGAAAATCAACTGCACCCCAATCGTTATTTAGTATACCATACTGTCTAACAATTGGGGTGCAGTTCAAAACCTCGGTGAGAGGGGTAAGACCCTTTATTTTTCCGCCTTACGTTTCACTATTTTCTTGTTTTTTGATCAATTCTTTGAGCGTATTGATTTTTTGTTGAATTTGGTCCAGCTCGGCCTGATATTTGCCTAAAGTGGAACCGGGCAGATGAATGTTGCGCTGCCCCACGACGATGTCCCGTTCTTCCGTGACTTCTTCCAACAGGTTTTCCTGTTCAGCCAGTTTTTTTCGCAGTTTGTCGGTACTCAAATTTTCATAAGCTGGCATGATGATCTCTCCTTCATGGTTTTCGTATGATTTGAGGAACACGTTACGTGTGCCAAAACAGCAAAGCTATTTTTCTAAGCATACCATAAGAAGCCCTTCTATGTCAACGCGGGGAATGGCTCAGACAGGCGATTTGCCAGTTTTCTGCTGCTTTGAGGGAGCTTCTACCGGGCAATGGTTGGCCTTCGCAAACCTGCATCACTCTAAAGCTTTTGCCGGAAACTGATTCAACACGGCGTATGACAGCAAAGCACTCTCTCCTTTCGGGAGCGCCGGTTGCGGGGTAACAATATCTACAGGAATCTGACACTAAATTTTCATTTCGATTTAACATGGTTTCGGTGGCGGATTTTACATTTGTTTGATAGAATGAATATAGAATAGGGAAGAAAGGAGGTAAAATCAAGGATGGAAGCATTAAGAAAAAAAGAAGGCTTCATTTGTGACATGGACGGCGTCATTTATTGCGGCAACCGTATTTTACCCGGCGTCGAGGAGTTTGTCCGATGGCTCTACCGGGAAAATAAAAAATTTCTTTTTCTGACAAACTCCAGCGGTTATTCACAGAAGGAGTTACAGCAGAAACTGTACCGCATGGGGTTGGACGTTGATGAGAGTCATTTTTATACCAGCGCTTTGGCAACTGCCAAATTTCTCGCCGGTCAATCCCCCTGTTGCAGCGCTTACGTTATCGGGGAATTACCGTCAACCAAGTTGACCCGGAATACGTTGTTGTCGGGGAAACTAAAAACTATAATTACGACAGCATTTGCCAGGCAGTGAGACACGTATTCAACGGCGCAAAATTGGTTGCGACGAATTCCGACCTGACGTATCCAATGGAGACCGGCATTGCTCCGGCATGCGGTGCCCTTTTGGCGCCCATTGAGGCGACAACGAAGCGAAAAGCTTATTATGTGGGGAAACCAAATCCGTTGATGATGCGTACCGGCCTTAATATGCTGGGCGTTCATTCCGAAAACGCGGTGATCATCGGCGACCGGATGGATACTGATATCGTCGCCGGCATTGAAAGCGGACTCGACACCGTTCTCGTTTTATCCGGCGTGACGAACCGCGAAACCATAAAACAATACCCCTACCGTCCGCGCCTGGTGCTGAACCATGTGGGCGAAATACTTGAAGCGGTGATAAAAGAAGTGAGCGAGGAACAGAAAACGCCACAAAAAAATGACAGCGATTTAACGAAATTGGTTTTGTCAAAAGCCAATAAAGTTGCCGCCGGTGCATAAAAAGCACAACGACTGAGACAGCCAGGGGGCTGTTTTTTGTTTGCGAAGAAGTTTCGCTGATTTAATCATCGTAGTCAGGCGTTTGGTTTCAACTGCGCCAATATGGAAATACTCTCTAAAGCAGACTGTATTTTAAAATCCCGTGTGATAAAATACATCATTTAGAAAATGTTTTCAGTTAAGTGACTTACGCGGAATCGCAAAAATATCCAGTTGGGCAAGGCTGAAAATAATGAGATTAAGCCTGGAAAACCGATCTTGGCTTGATTTTACACGTGTATATACAGGTGTTGCTTCTTTCGACTTTTCGGTGTATAATGGCGATAATATATGAGCCGCCCCGCTTTTTGTCCAAGGCGGCAATGGAAAGAGTAGAGTATGGATGCCTTAGCGCGCAGAAAAAAAATCGCGGAGCTCATCGTGGATTCCGCAACGCCCCTCACCGGTAACGAGCTTGCCGGTGTAATGAAGGTAACGCGCCAAGTTGTGGTACAGGATATCGCCTTGCTGCGTGCCGGTGGTTTGCCGATTATCGCCACGCCGTCGGGGTATGTGATTCTCGAACACGCGGTCAAGGGACGGGCCTTAAAAGTATTCGCCTGCCGCCATAACTCCATTGAGAAAGCCGAAGAAGAATTGATGATTATGGTGGAAAACGGCGGTAAGGTCAGAGACGTCATCATTGAGCACCCGGTTTACGGCGAAATTTCCGGAACCTTAAATCTTTCTACCGTCATCGCGGTGAAAAACCTGATTCAACGCTTAAAACAGAAAGACGCCCAAATGCTTTCTTTTACCACCGACGGCATCCATCTGCATACGGTGGAGGGCGAGACGGAAGCGGTTTTGCGAAAGATTGAGAAAAAACTGAGAGGCGCCGGTATTCTCATGTAAAGAAGCAAAACTTCGAATCATCACCGAGGTATCGCCGTTGGCCGAAAGGAAAAAGTTTATGGAAATTGTGAGAGAAATAAAAAAATGGAAAGAACAACGCAACGCCTTGATTCTTGCCCATTTATATCAACGCCCGGAAATTCAGGATATCGCGGATCTCCTTGGCGATTCTCTGGAGCTCAGCAAGAAAGCCCGTGATACCGAGGCGGAGGTCATTGTCTTTTGCGGCGTTTGGTTTATGGCGGAAACCGCCAAAATCCTAAATCCCCGGAAAACGGTTTTGATTCCACAGCCGGATGCGGGCTGCCCCATGGCGGATATGGTGACCGCCGCAGATGTTTTGGCTTTGAGAGAAACCTATCCCGATGCCGCTGTGGTTTGCTATGTCAATTCCAGCGCCGCGGTAAAAGCCGTCAGCGATATTTGCTGCACTTCCTCAAATGCCGTCAAAGTCGTACAGTCGTTAAAGGAAGAGCGGGTGATCTTCGTTCCCGACCGCAATCTCGGTCACTATATTTCCCGTTTTGTAAAGGACAAAGAAATCATTCTGTTTGACGGTTACTGCCCCGTACATCAGCAGATTTCTCTTGCTGATACGCAAAAGATGCGCCGGGCTCACCTTGACGCGGCGCTTTTGGTTCATCCCGAATGTCCGCCGGAGGTTCTCGATGGCGCGGATTTTGTCGGCAGCACCAAGCAGATCATCGATTACGCCGCGAAAAGTGAAAAAACCGCTTTCGTGATCGGCACCGAAGGCGGCGTTCTTCACCGCTTACAAGAGATCTGCCCGGAAAAACAGTTTTATCTTCTGCAAGAGGAAATCCTCTGTCCCGACATGAAAAAGACCACTCTCTCCTCGGTACGGGACGCTCTGGCGCAGAGGAAGCACGAGGTGACCCTGGACCCGGAAGTGATTGAGAAAGCATCCGTCAGTTTAGAGCGGATGCTCTCACTCTCCTGATTTTTGGAAAAGAGTTTTTTGTTTATGAAACAATCGATTTGTCATTTGGAACATTCGGCTTTCACTCGGATCGACGTTGATGTGGTCATTGTGGGCTGCGGTGCGGCGGGACTATATACCGCCCTGCAACTGGATCCGAAACTATCCTGTGCGCTGTTGAACAAAGCCGGTGTCGATCGCTGCGATTCCATGTATGCCCAAGGCGGCATCGCCGCTGTCAAGGAAGGGGACGCAGGAGGCTTTTTTGATCACAAAGAAAAGCATTTTCACGATACCTTGGTGGCCGGGGCGGGGCATTGTGATGAAGCCGCTGTCCGCGTTTTAGTGGAGGAGGCCTGGGATAATATTGAGGAGTTGCTTCGTTACGGAGTACCCTTCGATCAGACAAAAGGGCGTTTTTCGCTGACCCGGGAAGGCGGTCACAGCGAAAACCGCATCCTCCATTGCGGCGGCGACGCTACGGGAAAATACCTGACCCGCCGCCTCTATGAGCTTGCCGCGGCCCGGCCCAAGCTTGAAATTTTTAATGATATGTGCCTTTGCGATATCGTTGTCGCAGAGGGGGCTGTTTGCGGCGTGACCGCGATGGATAAAAGCAATGAGATCGGAAGAGCGTCGTGTAGGGAAAGAG
>CALFRX010000168.1 GCA_937919295.1 uncultured Peptococcaceae bacterium
GCCTATCATCCTGTAGCCCAAAATCCGCTGACGCGCATTTTGTCTACAGTCTGAACCGCGGGGATATTCCCGCGGTTCTATTTGTGTTTATGAGAAGAGGGGGGCTTTTGCTTTTGCCGCGTTGAGAGGGCGAAAGGTTTTGGCGGCCTTCGCTGTTGACGCCGTGATGCGGGTGCCGCTTTTTCCCGCCATGGCGTCGAGTGCGTGTTCAAGAGAGGCGATGATCACCGTCCGTCCCGGGCCGCTTTCGGTAAAGAGGATCGCCGCCTCGATTTTTGGCAGCATACTGCCGGGCGCGAACTGGTCTTCGGTGATATAGCGCCGCGCCTCGTCACTGGTGATCGCGGAAAGATCCTCCTCGTAGCGGCTGCGAAAATGGATTTTTACCCGGTCGATATCGGTAAGAATCAACAAACAGTCGGCGTCGATCTCCTGGGCTAATTTTGCCGCGGCAAAATCTTTATCGATGACGGCGCTTACGCTGCTTAAACTGAAAAGGCCGTTTTTCGTCACGGGAATACCGCCCCCACCGCCGGCGATGACGATATTGCGCTGATCCAACAGTTGATGGATGAACTCTTCTTCGAGAATATGCCGAGGCTTCGGCGATGGCGTGAGCTGCCGAAAACCGCGCCCCGCGTCGTCGCTGAAAATGGCGTCGCTGTTTTGGGCGGAAATCTTTTCCGCTTCCTTTCTTGTATAGAAAGGGCCGATGGGCTTGGTGGGATGAAAGAAGGCGATATCCAGGGGATCAACACTGACTTGCGTGATGATGCTGGCAATATGGATCGGCAGCGCCCTTTTTTGCAACTCCCCGCCGATGATCTTTTGCAGGTGAAAGCCGATGTATCCCTGGCTCATGGCAGTACAGTCTGCAAGAGCCGCATCGATGATTTCCTCATCGCGTTGATGCCCTAAAGCGAAAGCGTTTTTGATCATGCCCACCTGGGGGCCGTTGCCGTGGGTGATGACAATTTGGTAGCCTTCGACGACGAGCTGCTCCAAAAGGGGAATCACGGCAAGGATCTTTTTTTCCATTTCCTTTGGCGTATTGCCCAGGGCATTGCCGCCCAAGGCGATAACGATGCGTCGGTTCATTGTATGTTCCATAAAAAAGCCTCATTCACTTGTTTTATTTTAGTATTTCCGAAAGAAGGGGGCCTCATTTTGACAGTTTTTTACTGAAGATATTAAAAAATTATTAAAAGTTGTATTTTATGCAGGAAAATAAAAATGGACATAGAATAATCAAAAACGCAACATAAAGTAACAACCATGCAGAAATAGAAAGGAACTCATAAAAACATTATTTCGCCAAAGAACATAGAGAAGTTTTATGCAGTGTGCTCCCTGTTATGATATGCCATCGATCCGGAACACTCCGGATATGATTTCTTTATCAGCGCGAAGATGACGGAGGAAGGAATATGAAATTAGAAAGACTGAAAAAGAAAAAATGGTGCAAATTTGTTTGTTACCTGATCATCGTCGCATTTTTGCTGGAAATCCCGATGCCGGCCTATGCCGCCATTGATTTAGGCGGCACAGCGGTACAATCGGCGGAAGCCGAGGAGGCTACTGCAACAGAGGAGCCCGCCGAGACAGAGGAGCCTGCCGCAACGGAGAAGGATTTGGGGAATACCCCTGTTACCGACAGTGAAAAACCGATTCTGCCGGATCTCTTTGGCGTTGATTCAGAAAATTTCCTGGGCATCAATACCCAGGAAGAGGCCAATGATCCCCAAGAGGCGTTGTTGGCGGACACCGAAAGGGAAGCCCTCGTGGAATTAACGGATCAGCGGGAAGCCAACGTGAAGTATTTTCGGAATACCGATGGTTCGGAAACCGCCTATTTGTATAATCACGATGTCCATTATAAAGATGAAGTCGGGGAATATCAGGACATTGATAACAGTCTAACCGAAATAGAAACAAAAGCGGGAAAAAATGTTCTGACCAATGAAGCAAACAGCGCCGATTTTTACTTTGCCCAGGACGGTTCGGAAGGGAATTTGGTCTCCGTTTGGTCAGAGGGCTATAACTTAAAATGGCGTTTGCAGTCCGCTACGGAAAGCGCTGCGGAAGATACCACGGCAGCAACCATGGATGAACCCCAAAGCAGATTGAATACGGCGGAAGAGGATCAGTGCGTCGACGGTACGATCTCCTCTGCGGCATACGAAGATATTCTTAAAAATGTTGATGTTGAATACGTCTTATTGGGCACAGAGCTGAAAGAGAATATTATCCTTAACAACGCCAATGTTCCTTCCCGGTTTTCTTTCGTATTGACGACCCCCTCTTCCTTATCTGCAAAGGAAACAGACGGACAGGTTCATTTTGAAAATAGCAACGGTGATGTGGTATTTAAGATGTCCGAAGCGGTGATGTTTGACGCTGCCGGCGCCGAATCCACAGACATTAAGGTTGCCTTATCAACGGTTTCGGAAACGGAGGAATCCCATCAGTATAAATTAACGATCATCCCCGCGGAAAAATGGCTGAAAGATGCCGACCGCGTATATCCCATTGTTTTGGATCCGACGGTTACCACAAAGCAGACGGCGACAACAATTTACGATACTCACGTCAACAGTGATTATCCCAACGCCCATAACGAGGCTTCCGTATCAAGGCTCGTGGGGACGATGACCGGCGGGAAAAAGAGCCGCACCTATTTGAAATTCGTTTTGCCGACGCAAATTCAAAAATCCGACCGTATCGTGTCCGCGACGATGTCCATGCATTCCAATACCGAGAATGTTAATTCCCTTTTTTATGATTACGCCACCAGCGGCCCGACGATGTATATGTTTACACCGAAGTCCGACTGGAATGAATCAACCTTAACCTGGAGTAATCAGCCCACATATGATACCACGCAGACAGTGGATTACGCTAAAATTGAGATTGTAAACGGTGCTGGCGGCACCATTGCCCGCAGGGGCTGGTATGATTGGGATGTTACTTCCGTGGTGGATGGCTGGTATAACGGTAAACCCAATTATGGATTCATGATCAAAGATACGGAAAGTACACAATACGCAAAACGTGCTTATTTCCATTCCACCAACGATGTTGATTATTCCGACCGTTACCCGCTGATCGCCATCTCTTACCTGAACATGATCGGTTTGGAGGATTACTGGACCTATCATACACAATCGGCAGGCCTTGCCGGCACCGGTTTTGTCAATGATTTCACCGGTAGTTTGACGACGTCTTTTGAGGATTATTCCTGGGACAGTGAATTATTATCCCTCGGTGTCAGCCATGTTTATTCCACTGAAAATTATGAACAGACCCAGGCTTCCCTCAACGTGGGCCGAGGGTTTATGCTCAGTCTTCAGGAGCGCATGTGGCGCGTGGTGATCAACGGTACGGAACTGTACCGTTATACCGACGGCGACGGAACCCAACACTATTTCCAGTACATCGATGGCAAATGGACGGACGATTCCGGGCTTAACCTGACCATGACGATGCCGGGAGACGGGCACTTATACGTAACGGACAAACAGGATAACGTGCGTAAGTTTAACTCATCAACGGGCTATCTTGAAGAGATCAAAGATAATGATGGCAATAAGATCACAATTGATCATACCGGTGGATATTTCTCCCATGCCTATGACGATGCCGGCCATATGGTCACCTTTAACCGTGACAGCAATAATCGGTTGACTTATATCAGCGTTAAAGATCGTGCCAATCCCAATGTCGCGCTTAAACAGATCTTTTATACATATGATGCCACCGGACACTTGACGGAAGTGAAGTTTCCGGGAAAAAGCACGGTTTCAGCTTCAGGTTCCAGCGGCGCCGATAATATCGCCCGCTTTGGTTACACCTCATCAGGTACATTAAATAGCCTGATCGATACAACCAACGGTATGCATGTGGATTACGCCTATGATTCTTGGGCAAATAGCAATAATCGCAGCCGCGTCAATGAATTCAAGGTATACAACTCCTTCGGTCAGGTGGAAAGTTCCTATACGATGGCATACTCGTCCCATTGTACCAGGTTTAATGAAACCAAACCCGCGTTGGGCCGTAATCAAGTCTACGTATTCAACTATATGGGGCAAACAATTTCCGCCCAGGATCAGGACGGCAATGCCCTCTTCTGCGAAACCGGCATGTCCGGCGGCGCAAAGAACAAGGTTACCTTCGCCTCAAAAGCGCAGCAGACGATTACCAACTTATTAAAGAATCACGATTTTGAAAAAGGAACAGAATCCTATGGAACGATCGGAAACGCCAGTTTTTCGATTGATTCGAGTAACGCTTTTTGCGGTGATAAGTGTTTCAAGGTTAAGACGAGCACGGCCTCTTCCGGGTATAGCGTTGTGCTTCAAGGAGTTGAGGCAAAGGGGGGACAATCCTATACATTATCCGCATACATTAAAACAGAAGGATGTTCTTCTAATGGTGCTTGTGTAAGATTAGTAGCATTGGACAGCGTTAATGGCAATCTTGTAGAGGTAAAGGGCGCAATGGTGGATAAAATCGTCAGTGAAAACGGTTATATGCGCTTTGAAACGACCCTTGATTTAACCTCCTATTCATCCTCAAAAACTCTTTGGCTTTATATGTATACCGGTTTATTAGATGTAAACTACACCGCCACGGCATATATTGACAGCGTACAATTGGAAACGGGAAAATGCGCCAATCGTTACAACCTCATCGAAAACGGCAATTTAGAAAGCAGCTTGGACGGTACATGGACGGTTGAAAACAAGGAGTCATATGACGGGCTGGTGACGGAGACACGTAATCAAACCGGCAATTGTTATCAATTCTATGGCAACGCGGAGAAGTCCAAAAAACTTTATCAAACGGTGCCCGTGAAAGGCACGGCAGGAAATAGCTTTGTTTTCGGCTGCTGGGTGAAGTCTACCGGTCTGCAGAACAAAGATAACGGCAACGGTACGAAACAGTGCCTTGGTATGACGTTAAAATTCAACAATACCGACGGAACAGCGACATATCAAGATATCCTGATTACGCCGACAGCAGAGGAATGGCAGTATATTTGCACCAACGCCGTGGCAAATAAAAACTTCTCTTCCGTTACGGTATATTTGAAGTTTAACTATAACCGCAATTACGTATGGTTTGATGACGTGCAGCTATACAAAGATTCCTTTGGTGATAGCTTCATGTATGACAGCAAGGGGAATGTGATTTCCGTTGTGGATAAAGCCAGCAACACCGCTTCTGCCGCGGTCAACGGTAATAACGATACCACGTCTTATACCGACGGCAAAGGGCAGTCCTATACGTTCCAATACGATGGTGGCAACACATCGGCGAAGAATCATAACCTGACGCAAAGCAAGGCGCCGGACAACACGAAATCCAACTTTACTTATGATTCCCACGGGAACGTCACCACAACGAAGCAGTATGGCAATGCCGGAACCCGCTATATCGCAAGCGGGGTGAGCTATACCGGCAACGGCGCGTATAAAACAGCCAGCACAGACCAGCGGGGACTGCAAACGACGTATAACTATAACGCTAACTATGGTTTATTGATCTCCACGACAATTCCCGTAGGGCCGGTTGATCAGTCTCAGACGCTGACCACGACAAACACCTATAACGAAGATACTCGAAAACTGACGCAAATCGGCGTAAACGGTTTTGATACCCTTTTACAATATACCTACACCCAAAACCGTCCTTCAGGAATTCAAATCGGCAGCGCGTCAGCGTATCAGAAGTATAACTACGCTTATGACACCGCCGGGAATATGACCTCGATCAGCCACTCTTCTTCCGGGAAGACGACGCCGTCGATCCTGGAATCCTATGCGTATCTTAGCGGCCGGGGGCTAAAAGCCTCCCAGACCTATGCCAATAATCAGACGCTGAATTATGCATACGACAGCCAGGACCGCTTGATCGGAGTCTCGACTACCGCCGGCCCCATCAGCAAATACGAATACAACAGCAACGGTTTGGTGGGGAAATCCTTCTCCTATACGGAGAACGGTCAAAATCCCAACTACGTTTTGAACCAATATGATTTGGCGGAACGGTTGATCAGTACGTATAACTCCAAAGGTTCCGGGATCTATGATATCTCCTATGATAAGAATAATCTGGCCACCGGTTACAAGAGCTATTTGCGGGATGGCAGCGCCAACCTGGAATATACAACTCAATACGCGTATAATGAATGCTTGGGTGGAACCATCCAAAACGGCGTGGATAAACCGAAAACAGACACCTTAAAAGCCGGGAGTACAGCGCTTTCAAGCACGAATCTCAGTTATGACGCCTATGGCCGCCTTACGTCTATGCTGGCATCAGCGGGAACCAGTGATTCTCACGTGAAAATTGGTTACGCCTATTTGGAGGTTGGCACGGACAAAACGACGAGCTTACCACGGCATATGGCAATCCGCTATACAACGGCGCCGGATTCTACTAATGAGCCCGTAGACCTGACTTATTATCTGACCTACGACCGTGCCGGGAACATCACCAATGTCGAAAACGTTCCAAAGGATGGTGCAACCTATAACGAAGGTTATGCCTACGACAGTTTAAGCCGTTTAATTGCCGCAACCAATGTGGCCAACAGTGGTGATGACTACGCCTATGCTTACGACGGCAGGAACAACATCACCGGCAGCACCGTTACGAATAACGGTACGACCACGCAAACGAAAACGTATACCTACGCCACCGATGATATCGACCGGCTTACCGCATTCAGCCACACTACAGCCAGTGGTACGGTAACCAGGAATTACACCAGCGATGCTGTGGGCAATCCCACGGCCATCGCGGAAACCGACAGTTCTGATAATTCTACCCGTAATTTCACATTAAGCTGGACGCAAGGGAAGCTGTTAAGTAATATTTCTGATGGCGCCGGGCTGAATAATACGTACTATTACGACGCCGATAGCAACGTTTCGAAAAAAGTTCTTGCCGGTGGTTCTTACGTGGTATATCATTACAGTGATGGTGTACTGGAATACGAAGAACATTTCAACAGTGCCGGTACCTTGCAGGAAGTATTGAAATATTCCTACGATGCCGACGGCAATGTGGAATATCTGCTGTATAAGGATAATTACTTCAGCGAGGCCAATGCTTTTGACCTTTACTATTACGTCCGTGACGCCGTGGGCAATATCACCGATTTGTTCCAGATAAGGGAACAGAGCGGTAGCAGCACGACAGTGGTGAACCGCCTTGCCGCCCACTATGAATACGATCCTTACGGCAATATCCTAAGCGTTGATAAGTACAATAACGACCCCATCGGCGATATCAACCCCATCCGCTACAAGGATTATTATTATGACCTTCAAACCGGCTGGTATCAACTAAGCAGCCGCTTCTACGATCCTGAAGTGGGACGTTTTATTAACATGGATTCACAGATAAATTTAGGAATAATTGAGTCGAATTTATATGCGTATTGCAATAATAATCCTGTAAATATGACAGATCCATCTGGGCATTTGCCAAAATTTATATCTAATATAGGAAAAGCGATAAAAAGTATTACCAAAAAAATAGTAAATATGGTGAAAAGTGTAGTATCCCCAAAAAAATAATACTGGTAAAGCAACTACTATTGTAAAAGTATCCTTACCAACAAAAGGAAAGCCTAACTCAAAAGTTAAATCTCCTAATGGTTTAACTGAACGGGAATATGGTCCAGATGGAAATGCAAAAACAGATACAGATTATGGTCATGCACATCATCATCCTGATCTTTCTAGCCCGCATCACCATGATTGGGATTGGGATGATGAGGGTAATGCCACTAGGGGTCCGGCATACGCAATGCCAGATATCGGTAGTACAATTTTAGGTGTTGGATTAATTACAGTGACTATGGCTGGGGTATTGCTTTATGCATATAACTGGTGTTACTCTCCTTATGGGAAATAAGCTATTGGAGGTTATTATGATTAGAGGGATACGTTTTAAAATTCCGAATAAGTACTTCCATCCTTTGGAAGAAATGATGTTTGATATTAATATTGAGAAATATATTTGGACGATTACAGACAATCAGGTTTTCAAAAAAGGAGGTGACTTTTTATTTAAGGAGGACAACTATTCCGGAACTGATTTTAAAGAGATTATTATACATGACATTTATTATATGGTTTTTGCTAATATAAAAGCATTCCTTGATAATAGTGATATTTCTGAAATTACAGATTTTCATGATTTTATGCGAAGTAAATGTCAAATGGTAATTATCTGTTGCGATGCAGAATTTGTAGAGATATATTGTAAAAATCTCGACGATCTCGAAATAATCAAAAAAAACGCATTAAAGAACAATTACCAAGGTATCGAAAATATTACATCTGAAAATGATCAAAGAGCTAGCTTCAGCGCATTTTAAGGTGACACGGGTGACACCGGTGACACTGGGATGGTTCTCCTGTCACCCCGTGTCACCTAAGGATAACTTCAGTCACTGTACTTGCCACTGACAAGTTCATTGGAACATCGAGGCATATTTAGACTCATAAAACCGTTCATATGGCGGTTAGGTATTTACTAATTGCTCCAGTTTTCCACGCCTTCTTTTATTTAATAAAACTGAGGGTTCCGTGACTGAAATCTTCATGGATCTCTTCTGCTGTTCCAAAAGAGGTGATCTCACCGGCATTCATTACAATGATACGATCACCGAGTTTGGTCGCCTCCCTTAAATCATGCGTAATAAAAACAATGGTCAAACCAAGTTCCTTATGAATCCGTAATATCTCATCCTGTAGTTTATTGCGGGTGATCTCATCGAGGGCGCCGAAAGGCTCATCCATCAATAAAATTTCAGGAGAGGCAGCCAACGCCCTTGCTACACCGATACGCTGTTTTTGCCCTCCGGAAAGCTCATGGGGATAACGTTTTAGTATACTTTCGTCTAAACCAATCATTGTGATCAGATCTTTCGCAATCGTATCCGCCTTTTTCTTGTCATATTTCAAAATATTCGGAATAAACGTAATATTTTTTCTGATACTCAGATGCGGAAAAAGGCCAATACTTTGAATCACGTAACCAATCTTGCGGCGCAACGCAATCTGATCGATCTCTGCGATATTAACGCCATTAATGAATACTTGACCGTTGCTTGGTTCGATCAAACCGTTCATCAATTTCAGCATGGTTGTTTTACCACAACCGGAACTGCCGATGACGGTAATAAATTCGCCTTTATGTATCTCCATTGATATGTCTTTCAATGCCGTATATGCAGCATATTGTTTGCAAACATGTCGAAAGTCAATCACGGTTTCGGCGCCGGTTTCGGCGCCGTTATGGTCCGTCATTTGTCAATCAATCCTTTTCTCTGTAAAAAGGCAGTAGCAACATCTTTTGGGTCTTCTCCGTTGATATCGACTGCCGCATTCATTTCCCTCATTTCTTCGTTGGAAACCGCACCATTTAATTTATTCAGTACTTCAACCAGTTCCGGATGAGCTTCGGCAATTTCGTTTCGAATGATTGTTCCGCACATTGCCGGTGGGAAATAGCCCTTATCATCTTCCAAAACAACAATCTCCGGATAGTTAAGACGGCCGTCTGTTTTGTAAACAGTGATGGCGTCAACCTGTCCGTCAAGAAGCGCGTCATATTTCAAACTAAGATTCATTTCCTTTTTCTCTTTGAAGTTAAAATGATACATCGATTGCAGACCGTTATAACCGTCTTCTCTTTCATAAAATTCATACCCGGCGCCAAAAATCATTTTGTCACTGACAGCCACCAGATCCGAAAGCGTTTTCAAACCGTATGCTTTCGCAGTTTCCGTACGAACGGCGATTTCATAACCGTTATCAAAACCGTAGTAACCCAGCCATGTCATATCATACAAGTCGTTATAAGCTTCATTCAAATCAATGTGCATTTGCTCAACATCGGTAATGGTACTTTCTTTCAATACCGTCAGCCAGGCAGTGCTGTCATACTCGGCATAAAAATCAAAATCCCCTTTTTCCATTGCCGGCATAATAATTGTTGTTTCCCCTGTAATCCCCGAAGTCAGATTAACCTCGAGATCCGTATTTTCGCTGACAAGAGCAGCTAACATTTCTCCAATGATATACTGCTCCGTAAAATCTTTTGCCGCAATATTCACTGTTGTACCGCTGTCCCCACCACCACCGGCACCAAAGTGGAAGAGTGTACGCGTATTGAAC
>CALFRX010000169.1 GCA_937919295.1 uncultured Peptococcaceae bacterium
TTTCTTTGGTGGAAGTCTGTATTTCCGCGGAAATACAGACTTCCACCAAAGAAATAAGAGAGGTGATGCCGGCCAGCAGCAAGCAACTAAAGAAGAGCACACCGAAAAAGGCTGAAGCGGGCAACTGATTGATGATCTGGGGAATCACCACAAAAGCCAGGCCGATACCGCCGACAGCAAGTTCTTGAATGGTTATGCCGGAAGCTTGGGCCATAAAACCGATGGCGGCAAAAATACCGATCCCGGCTAGCAGTTCGAAACTGGAATTCGCAAAACCGGCGATAAAGGCATTGTTTGTCGTGTCCATTTTTCGCGGCAAATAACTACTGTAGGTGATCATAATACCCATGGCAAGGGATAAACTGTAGAAAATCTGGGAATAAGCGGCAATCCACACACTTGGTTCCCCCAAAGAGGACCAGGAAGGTGTGAAGAAGGCGTTTAAACCATCTACGGCACCGGGCAGGGTTATCCCACGAATCACAAAGATCAGGAAAAGGATGATCAACAAAGGCAAGGCGATTTTATTCAACCGTTCAATCCCTTTTTTGACCCCTCTGAAAACCGTGCCCAAGGTCACAAGCCAAATGACAAGTAACGCGATGAGTACTTTCCAAACAACACCGCCGGTACTGCCAACGGCAGCGACATCGGAGATATTCAGGAATGATGAGTAGAAGAATGTCTGCGTATCACTGCCCCAAGCCAAGGTGGCGGAATAACCGATGTAGTTCGTGGCCCAGGCAAGAATTACGGCATAGTAGGTCATGATAACGAAGGCAATCAGGAATTGCCACCAACCAATAAATTCAATGTTTTTATTAATCCGAAAATAAGTTAACGGCGCGGAACCCCGGTATTTTTTCCCCATAATAAATTCTAAAGCGACAAAAAAAACGCCGGTGGTTAAAATAGCGAATAAATACGGAATCATAAATGCGCCGCCGCCATTTTTAAAGGCAACATAGGGGAATCTCCAAATATTACCGAGGCCGATCGCAGAACCGACTGCGGCCAAAATAAAGCCAACCCTTGTTCCCCATTTTTCTCGTGTCATACGTTTCCCTCCTTTTGATTCAATCTATGTTTTTTGTTGGTATACCCCAACAAACTTTAATTATACTACCCTGATAGAATTATTCAATAGCTTTTCCAATGTTTTTTGCATTTATACGACAAAATATACACACTTTTAACATCTTTAGGTAAAATCACAATTTGTCGTTATTGTAAATAAAAAAACAGCAGTTCAAAAAGAAAACTGCTGTTTTGGTAGCTCCTTTAAAATCAGGAGACCGCGCACAGGGTGACAGGATCGCTGACGCAGTCGCTGTAGGGAATTAAAAATTCTCTGATGCCGCTGGCATAGGGTGCGATATCATACTGCTGATAGTAAACGACGAGCCCTTCCCGCGTGCAGTAAAATTGGTTTCTATTGAAGGTTTCCCGAATCAGCGCCGGATAGTCTTCAAAATACAGTTCCGGTTCTATTTTGATTTGGGCCTCCACTTCGGCAAGAATAAACGTTTTCATATCCGGCGGACAAAACACAAGCCGGTTTAAGCTAAGCTGACGGCAGGTTTCAAGGTTCCAAGTTTCCGAAGAACGGGTGGTATTGCCGTGAGCGCCGCCGGTATATTGGTACTGGTCAGAATAGAGGCTCACAATACAATCCTTCTGGTATGTTACCTTAAATACCTGTATGGCTTCGTATGCCCGGATCGGAAAACCGTTTGCCACGTCATTTTGATACTGTTTCACCGCCATGGGAAAGAGTACTTTTCTACAGTAGCGCTGAAAATAAGCGGCTCGCTTGCGGTAGTACCAGTTGATTTTAGGCATACAGGTCCGATACCGAAAGGAACGAAACACCGGGTATTCGATTTCATAGGTTAGCAGGGTTACGCCGTTAAACGAAAGAGTGTCTTGCAACACGCCTTTTTCCACATAAACCGATTGAAGTCCCATTGGATTCCACCTCTTTGAATCTTCCCTTCTTTCAGTTTATGATTCTTTGCTCCGGCCGGTGTATGGACATCAGGCAAAAGGCAAAATTACTGAACCTTCAGCAATTACCGCGAAAGACGTATTTCAAATGCTTTTTGGCAATCTCGCATAGTTGATCAACCGTATCGACAGGCGTCGGAGCGTCTGTTTTGACCTGGTAACGGGGGAAAAAGCGGCTGATATGCAAGGGAATCTCCCGGTCGAGGGTACAAAGCCAGGCTGCTTCCGCCGCCATTTCCGCCTCACTGTCGTTCTTCCCCGGCACAATCAGGGTGGTCACTTCCACATGGCAATGTTTCACCGAAGTTTCTATGGTGTTCTTAACGGTTTGCAGATCCCCTTTCAGCCAGCGATAATATTTTTCCGTATACCCTTTGAGATCAATGTTCATGGCGTCAATATAGGGCAGCAAAGCCTTTAGCGGCTCAGTACAGATCATACCGTTGGTCACCAGCACTGTTTTCAACCCCGCTTTTTTGATTTGCTTCGCGGTGTCCATAACGTATTCATAACCAATCAGCGGTTCGTTATACGTAAAGGCCACACCGAGGTTGCCGGGAGCCGTTTCCGCTAACTTCAAAGCCTTAGCGGTGAGTTCCGCCGGGGAGAAATATACGGCGCCTTCGGTGGTGTCTTCCATTGCGATCTCGTAATTCTGACAGAAGGGACAGCGCATATTACAGCCGTAACTGCCTACGGAAAGGATGAAACTGCCCGGGAAAAACCGCCGCAGCGGCTTTTTCTCAATGGGGTCGAGGGCAAGAGCCGTCAATTTGCCGTAATTTTCACAGATAATGGTGTTGTCCACATTTTTACGCCCCCGACAAAAGCCCCGCTGCCCCAGGTCTATGGCGCAGTGGTGGGGGCAGAGAGAACAGAGCGTTTTCATGGATGCC
>CALFRX010000170.1 GCA_937919295.1 uncultured Peptococcaceae bacterium
GATGATAGCCGGTGTTTCCAATCAATGGGGCACCCCGGCCACAGGCAGCATGGTGGTGATCGCCTCCTATCTCTTAGGCTATCTCGGCACCCTGCTCAATGAAAACGCCGCCTGGCTAAAGCGGCTCAGCCCTTTCGAACAGTTCAGCCCTGCCAATGCCCTATCCTTGGGAAACGACATACGGATCACCTTAATCATCTATTTCGCTCTTTGGCTCGTTTTCATCGGGGTAGGTCTTGTGATCTACCGCCGCCGGGATTTCAACGTATAAGACCCACAGAACGTATTATATCCGTCTATCAAAAAAACCGGCGTTCCCCGCCGGTTTTTTAAATTAATTAATATTTTATTAGTAATTGACATATGCCGGAAACAGTGATATCATAAAACTTGTAAATGGCATATGCCAATAAAGGAGGTGCCTCATGCCAAGGCCATGTAAAAGGCGACAGATTTGCGCAATGCCCGGCTGCGACCGCTTTGGCCCCATGGGGGGCGGCGGCGGGAACCGTCAGGCAGTCCACATGACTTTAGACGAGTTTGAGACCATTCGTCTGATCGATTTGGAGGAACTGACCCAGGAAGAATGCGCTCAGCGGATGAATGTGGCCCGCACCACGGCGCAGTCGATCTATAACAGCGCCCGCCATAAACTGGCGGAGTGCCTCATCAGCGGTAAAGAGCTGCTCATCAAAGGCGGCGAATACGTCCTTTGCGACGGCAACGAAGAAGGCTACCATTGCAAATACTGCTGTAAGCGGCGTTGCCATAATCAGCCGAACGCGGAAACGGACAAATCCCGTGCCGCGAAAAAAACACAAACGAAGGAGAATATGATATGAAAATTGCTGTCACTTATGAAAACGGCCGCGTATTCCAGCACTTCGGCCATACGGAATATTTTAAAGTTTACGATGTGGAAAACAACGTAATCAAAGAAACAAAGATCGTCGATACCAACGGCAACGGCCACGGCGCTTTGGCCGGTTTGCTCCGGGATATGAACGTTGACGTTCTGATCTGCGGCGGTATCGGCGGTGGCGCCCGCACAGCTTTGGATCAAGTTGGCATTCAGTTGTACGGCGGCGTTACCGGCAGCGCCGATGACGCCGTAAACGCCTTATTAACAAAAAACCTCGCCTACGATCCCAACGTTCAATGCGATCACCACGGAGAAGGTCACAGCGGTGAATGCGGACACGGCCACGGCCACAGCGACCATAGCTGCGGAGAACATCACTGCGGCCAATAAATAAGCTAAGCAATCAACCATGGGTGGGGCACGCGCAAGGGCGAAAACCATAACGAATTTTGATTTTCACCACGATGCTAAACAAATAACTCCTTTTTTATCCTCACCCAAACCCAAATAGCCAGCACGAAGAGACGGTAAAGCCATACCGTCTCTTCGTGTTTTTTATCAAGCAAAAATCATTCATCCATACCGTAACACCGGTGCCCCTTGGCCATCAATCAAAATCGCTGTTCCAGCGATAATGCCCCACGATCTCGTAGCGGGTCAAGGCGTCCTCATCCAAAACCGGCTGCCCCGCGTGGTGGAGAATATAAGGCACGCCGTCCTCGTTGCGCAAATCGGAGATGATCGCGATATGCTTCGTATAAACCACGATATCCCCGGGCTGCCATTGAGCGATCTCCCGGACATCGGTGGTGAGGGAGGTCGCATTTCGTTCAAAAAAGACGGCGAGGTTTTTGACGCGGCGAAAATCAATATTGGGATCCGGCTCCTTATCCTTAATGTCGGGATAGGCCTCAGGGTGCGCCGCGATATCGGCATCGACCCGATCTTTTAGGTTGTAACCGGCGTTTTTCAGGGCCGCCCAGATCACATCGGTACAGACACCCTCTCCAGCTGGAGGGTAACCGCCGATATAGTAATCGCTTTTATACTTGGGATCCGTGGCGGCGTAAGCTTTGGCCCCCAAAAGAATATCGGTATAATCGTCAACGCCGTTGTTGTTTTCGTCCCTTACGCTTTTGACGGTGTCAATGCCGAAATCCGCGGCGGTATACGCTCTTTGGGGCAATAGATTCCAGTAAATCACCTGGTAGATGCCAACTATGAGAAAAAGAACGGCGATGATGAAAAAGATCACCTTTTTGGATGCGCGCTTTACTTTTCGTTTTCTCATTTTTGGCCTCCCGGATTTCCGCTGTTTTTTTGATGATAGCACAAAAATCTTTTGCAGTCTATCCTCATATACAAACATTTACGCTGAAGCGAAACCATAAAAAAACGTTACTTATGCTCCTCCCCAGCAAAAGCGAACAGATCTTCCACGGTGCAGGAAAACACCGCGGCAATATCCATCGCTAATTTTAAGGAAGGATTGTAACGTCCGTTTTCCAGGTTGACAATGGTCTCCCGGCGGACACCGACATGAGCCGCCAGATCACCCTGGGTCATGCCGCATTGACTGCGGTATGCGCGGATTTTTGTCGTGAACACCATCGTCAACACCCTCTTGTTTCTCTTAATTCAAAAGCCGTAAGCGCGAAAGTAAAGCAGCAGAAAGAGAAGACGAAACAGCTGGCAAAAACCGCGGTGGCAGATAACAGCCCCGGTAACAACACCCGCATAAGGGCACCCACGCCGGTGGCCACCACCCCGCTAAAGAAACCGATGGTCGCCGCCGATTGCAAGTTTTTCATGAAAAGCTCATCGGGGGTTACGAAAAAATAACGGACATAGTAAGCAAAGCCGAAGAAACCGAAAAACTCGTTGTTGCCGGTGACAAAGGCCAAAAAGCCCAAAAGGGCGAAAAGTGATAAAAAGCCCAAACCATTGATTTTCATTGCGATCTCTCCTTTTGAAACGTCAGCAAAAAGTGGTATATTTCTAACCCCATGTTAGAAATATACCACTTTACATTGGAATTGTCAAGACCTCCGCCAAATCTTTTCCGCGACAATGTCCTATTTTCCGTCGTAGAGATAACGCGTCTCTTTTAAGGCTTTGCCCCCGATTTCGCAGATTATCGTATCTCCGTTACAGCGAAAACCATTGGCTTCATAAAAACGGCGGGCGGCGGTATTCTCCGTTAAAACCCACAAGTAGACCTGGCTGTAACCGAGGTTCTCCAGTTCCTTGCAGGCGCGCCTCAGCAACCGACTACCAATGCCCCGGCGGAAAGCGGCGGGTAGCAAATAGACGGAAACAACTTCGCCCCAGCCGTGGTATTTTTTTCCCCTGGCCGCGCCATAAGTCGCAGCGCCGATGATTTCAGCGCCGTCGACAGCCAAGATCAAGTTGTCGCATTCTTTTTGGAGCAGCGTTTCCCAACGGTTTTCTTTGAGAGCTTCCAGATAAGCATCAGGGACTATGCCCCGGTAGGCCCTTTTCCAACTCATGGCGTAAATGCGGCTGATTGCGGCAAAATCATCCCCTGTTTTGTATTTTCTGATTTCCATTCCATGTTTCCTCCGTGTCTGGATATAAAAGAGAATGCCACCCAAGGAAAATTTCCGCGTTCAGCGGCAAACAGGGAGTTACCCCCTTACCGTCGGAAGAAAGTGCAACACTGCGCTTTTCCCTTATTTCCCATACCGCTGTCGCGCCGCCTTTTTCTGTCCCACATTGCCATGGCTTTTGCCGTTGCTACGCTTTTTATAAGCTGGCGTTTTCGCCGGAATTTTTCGTTCCGCCGTTACCCCTAAGGCTTTTTGGGTGGCTACGGCCATCCCATAAATGCGGCAGCCTTGCATGGCCTTGATCACCTCATTGCCTCGACCAGCAGGTATTTCCACGATGGTTTCATTGGGAAAAATCTTAACCTTGCCAATTTCACCCCCGGTCAGACTGGTGCGTTCGGTAATTGCCCCAACGATATGATTGACGGCAACCCGCTGCGTTGAACCAATGTCAATCTGTATCGTCTCATAT
>CALFRX010000171.1 GCA_937919295.1 uncultured Peptococcaceae bacterium
TTGCTCTTAGCCATGTGCCTGCCTCCCGGTGTACCGCTGTTTGTGCCGATTGTCGGCTCCTTCATTGCCATCGTCGTTGCCAAGCACTCCATGGGTGGTTTAGGCTACAACATCTTTAACCCGGCACACATTGGCCGCGCGGCGGTCATGGTTTCTTGGCCTGTTTTAATGACAACCTGGACACCGATGACCACCGCCGTGGATGTTACCACCAGCGCCACACCTTTGAACATCTTAAAACTCCAAGGTTATGACGCACTCATTGAAACCTTCGGCAGCCATATGGAACTCTATAAAGCATTGTTCCTCGGTTTAAGAAATGGCTGCATCGGTGAAACCTCTGCTTTATTGCTGATCATTGGCGGTATTTTCCTAATTTATAAAGGGATTGTCGATTGGGTCATTCCCGTAACCATGATCGGTACGGTGGGGATTCTCACCTGGATTTTCGGACCATCCGGCTTCATGACCGGGGATCCGCTTTTCCACATGATGGCCGGCGGCCTGATCATCGGCGCCTTCTTCATGGCCACGGATATGGTCACGTCTCCCATCACCCGTTTGGGCAAAGTGATTTTCGCGGCGGGAGCAGGGGCCATCACCGTGCTCATCCGTTTGCTTGGCGGCTACCCCGAAGGGGTTTGCTATTCCATTTTGCTGATGAACTGCGTTACGCCGATCATCGACCGCTTTATTCAGCCGAAAACTTTTGGGGGAAAGGAAGTGAGCTTGAAAAATGACAAATGATAAAAAAAATAACAACAGCATCTTCAAGATTGCCCTCAACCTGACCGTCGCCTGCATCGTTTCGGGCCTGATTATCGCCACGGTTTACTTCTTCACCCATGATCTCGCTGTACAGAAAGCCGAGGAGATGAAAACGCTGGCTCTAGAAAGTCTGATTACCGATGTTGACGAATATACGGAGATTCCGGGTAAAAACGAATGGTATACGGCCAGTGCTGACGGAGAAATCATCGCCTATATCGTTCCCTCAGAAAGCAAAGGCTACGGCGGTACTATGAAGTTTTTGGTCGCCGTTTCCCCGGAAGGAACGGTGATGAACTATACGATAATCGAAGCTAACGAAACCCCCGGCCTTGGCGATAAAGCGGAGAAATCACCGTTTATCGATCAATTCCCCGGCAAAACGTCTAAGCAGCTCATTGTCACCAAAGACGCCAACAACAGCGAAAATATTCTGGCCATCAGCGGCGCCACCATTACCTCGAAAGCGGTAACATTGGCGGTAAAGACTGCTGTTGACGAAGTCGGCGCATATCTGGAAGGGGGCGAATAAGTATGAAAGAATATTGGCAGATATTTTCCAAAGGGATCGTCCTGGAAAATCCGATTCTTGTTTTAGCCTTGAGCCTTTGCCCGGCCCTGGCGGTTACCACTTCCGTAATCAACGCTTTGACCATGGGTCTCACCGTCACCTTCGTTATTACAATGAATAACATTTCGGTATCGATCATCCGCAAATGGGTAAACCCCAAAGTCAGAGTTCCTGTTTACGTTACTTCCATCGCCACCATCGTCACCTTGGCCGAGCTACTTTTACAGGCCTTCTTCCCGCATCTCTATAAAGCGATGGGTATTTACCTTTCCTTAGTCGTGGTCTTTGCCATCATTCTGGCCCGGGCAGAAGTTTTCGCTTCGAAGAATAACGTGTGGCGCTCCTTCTTAGACGGCTTCGGTATGGGTGTTGGTTTCACCTTTGCCATGCTTTTGATCGGTGCCATCAGAGAAATCATCGGCAACGGCACAATCCTCGGCTACCAAGTTCTGCCCAGCGCTTATCAGCCTGCTTTGATTATGATCTTGGCACCCGGCGCCTTTATCCTCATCGGCTATTTGGTCGCCGGAACAAAAATGCTGAGCAATCACATAGAAAAAGCGAAAGCCAAGAGAGGTGACGTATTATGATGGAATATTTTCTCCTTTTCGCAGGGGCCGTTGTGGTCAATAACTTTATTTTAACACGTTTCTTGGGTCTTTGTATCTTCTTCGGCGTCTCCAAAGACTTCAGCGCCTCCGCCGGTATGGGCATTGCGGTCACCGCTGTTCTTACCTTGACTTCAATCTTCACCTGGCTGGCCTATAATTATATTTTAGTACCTTTTGACGTAACCTTCTTAACCACAGTGGTGCTGGTTTTATTGATTGCCAGCTTCGTACAATTACTGGAAATGTTCGTGAAAAAATTCACACCGACGCTCCATAAGATGTGGGGGATTTACCTGCTTTTGATCGCCACCAACTGTGTTGTCCTCGGTGTTCCCCTGATCAATATTGAATCCGACTACACGCTGCTGAAAAGTATTGTCAACGCCTTTGGCTCCGGTGTCGGCTTTGCCTTAGCCCTCGTGCTGATGGCCAGCTGCCGTGAAAAACTGAAACTGGCGGATGTACCAAAATCCCTGCAAGGTTTGGGTATCGCCTTTATCATTGCAGGCTGCCTGGCATTATCCTTTTTTGGGTTTTCCGGCATGATTACGGAATAAGGGAGGTTAGAAAAAGAACATGATGATCTTTTTCTAACCTCCCTTATTCCGTAATCATGCC
>CALFRX010000172.1 GCA_937919295.1 uncultured Peptococcaceae bacterium
GGCCATCAGCACATTGAACATGCCGAAGAAGAAAGAGCCGAAAATCGCTTTCAGCGGGTTCCAGTTGGCGAAGATGACCAAAGCCACGGCAATCCAGCCCATGCCGTTGATCCACGATTCGTTCCAGGCGCCACCGTTGGTGACAAAAGCCATATAGCAGCCGCCAAGGCCGCAGATACCGCCGCCGAGGACGATGTTGACGTATTTCGCGCGATTGACGTTCACGCCGGAAGCATCGGCGGCGCCGGGATTTTCACCAACGGCCCGCACTCTTAAACCCGTTTTCGTCTTTAAAATATAAATCCAGGCGACAACGGCAATGACCACGGCAATATAAACAAAAATATTATAGGAAAAAAGAAGTTTGCCCAAATAAGGAATGTCTCTTAAAACGGGAATGCCATGATCAGCCACAATCCATTTTAAATGGGGCAGTGAAGTAAGGCTGGGAAAATGGTCGGTTTTCGTGAGCATACGGCCAATGAAGAGGTAAATGCCGTTGCCGAAAATCGTCAGCGCCAGGCCGGTGACGGTCTGATTGGTCTGGAAGGTCACCGTCAAAACCGCATAAATCAGCGCCGCCAACGCCGCGGCGGCAAAAGCAGCCAACAAGGCCACGATCAGGCTGTTGGCATAACAGCCCATACAATAACCGCAGATGGCGCCGATGGCCATCATCCCTTCGACACCGAGATTCAAATTCCCGGAGCGCTCGGTAATGATTTCGCCGGTGGTGGCGAAGAGCAGCGGCGTACCCATGCGGATCGCGTAATAAAAGAAGCTGACAAGCACATCCATTTATGCGTCCTCCCTTCTTTTTTTCGCGGTAGAGAGGGTAATCTTATAGCGGATAAAGAAATCCGCCGCCAAAATCGTAAAAAGGATCACGCCTTCTAAAATATCCGAAGCCGAGGAGGAAATGGAGTAGGTGCTTTCCGCCACAGCGGCGCCTTTTTGCAGAATACCCAATAGCAGCGCTACGATGAGCACGCCGAAGGCGTTGAGCTTGGCCAGCCAGGCCACGATAATCCCGGTAAAGCCTACGTTGGCGGTAATGCCATCGCTTAACATGTGGCCTGTGGCGGAACCTGTTACCTGCAACATGCCGCCAATACCCACAACGGCGGCGGAAAGGAACATGGTGCGCAAGACAACACGGTTGACGTTCATCCCGGCATAACGCGCCGTGTTTTTGCTGTCGCCGACCACGCTGATCTCAAATCCCTGTTTCGACTTCGTGAAATAGAGCCAAACCAAAACGACCATCAAAAGAACGATAAATACGGAGATATCCAGGGAAACACCGAATATTTTTACCTGGGGCAGCCAGGCGCTGTCCGGCAGCGCCTTAAAGTCGGGACGCAGTACGGTGCCGGTATCGCTGAGCCTGCGATAAAACATCGTGTTTTTCAGATAGATAAGAATATAAAAAGCAACGTAATTCAGCATGAGGGTCAGCAGCGTTTCATTGGTGTTGAATTTGACCTTGAGGATCGCCGGGATCAGGCCGTAAACTCCGCCGGCGAGGGCTCCGGCAAGGAAAGCCAAAGGCAACATCAGAAAGGTGGGCAGGACGTCGCCCAGGGCCAGACTGACGGTGGCGGCGCCGATGGCGCCCATAATGAACTGGCCGTTGCCGCCAATGTTCCAAAAGCGCATTTTAAAAGCAAAAGCAATCCCCAAGGAGGTAATGGCGAGAGGTATCACGATGCGAACAAAACCCTGTAAATAGATGGTGTTCTGGAAACAGCCCACCACCATTGTTTGATAATACAAAAAGGGATTCACGCCGAGAGCCGCCACGAGCAGCCCACCGAGACAGAGGGAAACAACAAGGGCGATCATATAAAAGAGAAAGCTCTGTTTTCTGGTGAGGGGGTCCCGCTTGGAAAGATGGATCGGCGGTTCCCGCCGTTTTTTCTTTTTTGGCGCCGTCAAACTCTCCTTTGCCCGTTGGTCAAAATCAATGTTGATATCGACATGGTCAAAAGCCTCGTACTCTTTGTCTTCCGGCCGCTGCGCCAAAGCGTCGGTCATCAAAAGGCCGAGATAGGCTTTGTCCACCTCTTTGGCATCGACGATGCCGGTGACCCGGCCGTGGCAGAGCACCATGATCTTGTCGCAAAGCTCCAGCATGACATCGAGGTCTTCCCCAACGAAAAGGATGCCCACGCCCCGTTCTTTTTGACCGTTCAAGGTGTCGTAAATCACATAGGAAGAATTGATATCGAGGCCGCGGACAGGATAGGCGGTAATGATCACCGCGGGATCGGCGTCGATCTCCCGGCCCAGCAGCACTTTTTGGACATTACCGCCGGAAAGCTGGCGCACCGGCGTTTCCGCGCCGGGGGTCACCACCTCGAGATCGCGAATGACTTTTTCCGCTGTTTGCCGGGCATGCTTCCGGTCGATAAAAGGCCCCTTGGCGTTTACGTAATTTTTCAGCATCATATTATCGGTGATGCTTAACGATGCGGCGAGCCCCATACCGAGACGGTCTTCGGGAATAAAGCTCATGCTGATGCCGCGTTTGATGATTTCGCGGGGAGAGTCGCCCTCGATGGGTTCCCCTTTGTATAAAATCGAACCTGATTCAATGGGAATCAATCCGGCCAGCGCCTCACAAAGCTCTTTCTGACCGCAGCCGGTGACCCCGGCCACGCCGAGAATTTCCCCTTTGCGAATGGCAAAGGAAATATCGTCGATGGCCAAAGCACCTTCTTCATCGCGGATGGAAAGATGAGAGATTTCCATCAAAGTTTCGTCAAAATCAATTTCGGGACGGTCGATCATCAGTTCCACAGCACGCCCTACCATCATATTGGTGAGTTCCTGGGCGTCGGTTTCAGCGGTAAGAACCGTATTGATGGATCGGCCTTTTCTTAAAATCGTTACCCGGTCGCTGATTTCCAACACTTCGTTGAGCTTATGGGTAATGATGATAATGGAGTACCCAGCCTCGCTCATTTTGCGCAAAATGGCAAAGAGCTTTTGGGTTTCCTGATGCGTCAAAACGGCGGTGGGTTCATCTAAAATAAGGATGCCCGCGCCGTAATAAAGAACTTTTAAAATTTCAATGGTCTGTTTTTCGGAAACAGACATATCCGAGACTTTTTTTTCGGGATTGATCTCAAACCCGAAATCATTGCTGATTTTGCGGATTTTATCGTAGCGGTCTTTTTTCAGAAAGAGCGCTTCCTCTTCGCTGCCGATCCAGATATTATCCGCGGCGGTAAAGTTTCCCACCAGCCTAAAATGCTGGTGTACCATACCGATACCGAGATTTTTTGAGTCTTCCGGGGAATTGATGGAAACGCGTTCGCCATGAACGTAGATCTCGCCGCTGTCCGGCTTATAGATCCCCGACAGCATGTTCATCAAAGTGGTTTTGCCGGAACCGTTTTCGCCCAAAAGCGCTAAAATCTCCCCTTTGCGGAGAGATAAGTCAATATGGTCGTTGGCCACAACGGAGCCAAAGGATTTGGTGATGCCATGCAAAGATATTGCGATGGTTTCCTGTTCTGCCACTAATTTCATCCTTTCAAAGCAAAGGGGTACCCTAAACCCTAAGGCACCCCTTCCCCAAAAAATTACTTATTCTTGCATTATTTTAATTCCACACCCTTGACGAAGTAATTCATCGTCCCTTGGATCACGGAATCATCCACAGAAGCACCGCCGGCTTCTACAACAACATTGCCTTCGTTGTTCAGAAGGTCACCGTCGGTTTCCACGACACTGCCGTCTTCATTGAAGGTGAGCTTCACACCGGAGAACACGTCCCAGGTACCTGCGCTAAAGAGGGCTTTCACCGCGTCGATTCTTTCCTGGGTGCCGTCAGCGCAGAGGTCGGTCAACGGAGCTACGTCCACAAAGCCGTCAGCAATGCCGCCATAATAGTTGCCCAAATCGGTCCAGGTGTCATCAATCACAGCCTGAACAGCTTTGGTATAATAAACGTCCCAATTCCAAATCGCGGAAGTCAATTCCGCTTTCGGAGCTTCGGCACTCATATCGGAGTTGTAACCAACACCGTAGATACCGGCGTTTTCAGCGGCAATCTGAGGATTGGCGCTGTCGCAATGCTGGGCAATGACATCACAGCCCATTTCGGCTAAGGCTTCCGCGTAAGCCGTTTCATTGGTCGGATCACTCCAGCTGTTTAGTGATTTCACATAGACAACGGCATCGGGATTAACCGATTGTACGCCAAGGGCGAAAGCGTTGATGCCGGAACAAGTTTCTGCCAATTCGGTACCGTAAGCGGAAACATAACCGATCTTATCCGATTCGGTTTTGAGGCCCGCGGCGATCCCTGTCAGATAGCGAGCTTGGTAGATACGACCGAAATAGTTATTGAAGTTGCTGTCATTGGACTTATAGCCGGTGGCATGGGAGAAATATACATCAGGATATTGGTCCGCCATATCAGCAGTGGTGTCCATATAACCATAGCTGGTGGTAAAGATGATATTGCAGCCTTGAGCGATACAATCTTCAATGGCGGATTTGATGGCAGAGGAGTCGGAGTCGGAAATATTCAATTCACGAACAATCTGGTCATCACTAAGGCCAATATTTTCCTGCATACCGACAATACCCTGGTCATGCATGTAGGAATAACCGGTGCCGTCTGCGGGATCACCGATATGGATCACGCCGACTTTAATGTCTTCCACAGGGATACCGGCGGTAGAATCGTCGGTGGTAGCTTCTTCCTCGGGTGTCCCGCAAGCCGCAAAAGAAAATACAACGATGAGTGCGAGAAGAAGCACAAGAATTACTTTTGTCTTTTTCATTTTTTCCTCCTAAAAGTTTTTTAATTTTATTAATAAGGTAGCACCTTAGTAATCGATAGATGATTCGTCACGAAAAGTGATTTCACCGCCGAGGGCGTCCATTTCCTCGATGATGGCCATGGATTCCACGCGGATCCCTTCGCGTCGCAGTTCTCTACCGCCGTTTTGAAAACCTTTTTCTACGGCAATACCGACCCCGGCCAAAGCGGCCCCCGCCTGTTTCACAATTTCCACCAGCCCCCGCACTGCGTTGCCGTTGGCCAGAAAATCATCAACGATCAGCACCACATCATCAGCGGCAAGATATTCTTTGGCAACCTTGATATCATAGATACAACCGTGGGTAAAGGATTCCACCGGTGTTGAGTAGACCTGAGCATTTAAATTTTTGGTTTTTGATTTTTTGGCAAAAACCATCGGACAATGGAGTTCCCGGGCCACAGGGTAGGCAATGGCGATCCCCGAGGCTTCGATGGTCAGCACTTTGGTCACCTGAGCAGACAAAAAACGCCGCGCAATCTCCTTTCCCAGCTGATCCATGAAATCCACATCGATTTGGTGATTCAGAAAGCTGTCCACTTTAAGGATATTGCCGGCAAAAACCTTTCCGTCGCTTTGTATTTTTTTTTGAAGCAAGTCCATGACCGCACCTCGAAAAGCTGAAAAATATCGTTGATTATTCGGAAAAACTTGTTTCTATTATACTATAGGATCCCTCTCATTTCAACGATAACTGATAAAATTTTAAATTATTTCCATAAAAAGCTCCCGCCCGCAAAAGAGCTTTTTCACTGCAATGCCATTCTGTTTGGGAAAGACCCCAATTGCGAAATCCACAAAAGTATGATAGATGAGAAATCCGCAGCGTTTTAACATGAAAAAAGTCGGCTTCTGATTTTCATCGGAAACCGACTCCACTTTTGTAGAGCTGCCATGGCAGGCCCTTTGGATCCATTCGGTGAGGGATATCCTCCCCTTTATTTTTTCATATCTTCCACGGTGCCGCGGGTCATCTCGATGAAATGGCCGAAAAGCCGTTCCAGCAAGGCGATGAGAGCCGCTTCCTTTTTGGGAAATTCACCGTTGACTTTCGGCTGAATGCGGTGAACTTTTTCATGGTCTTCAATGAAGATGGAGGGATAGCGCCATCTGCCGCCACCGCCGCCGTGGGCGCCCTTACCTCGGTAAAAATAGGATTTTTTATAGACGATGCGGTAGAAGGATTCATAGGGTAATTCCCTGTTTCCTTCGTAACAAGCGCAAAACTCCACGGGGGTCATACCCTCAAAGTTTTCCGGCGCTACCAATTTTTGCAGAACCTTTTCATATTTATCCACAAAAAGGCCTTTGATCTTTTTCTTTTCCTTTTTCATCAGCGCATCGTCAACGAGATAAAGAATGATCCGCTTTTCGGTGATCATCATGATGCCTTCGGGATTCAGCTTAAAGCCATCGACTTCATACATGCAGGGATAAAGGCCGAGACACTGTTCTTCGCCGTGATGCAGATAACCACAATTCCAGCAGATATCCACGTCTTTGCCGTTCTTTTCACCGCACTTCAGACAGATGATACTGCCCTCATCGTGGTCGGCAAAATCGTCTTGCGTTTCTGTCGGTTCCCCTAACGGCTCTCCTTTTTCGTTGAAACCCCGTTCTTCGGTCATTGCTTCTTCCTTTCACTGCGTATCATAGAATATAGGATATATAATAATAAAATACGACAATGATTCCCTTTTTCCTGCCCCCGGCCAAAAAATCAGCTTTTTGCGGCGATGTGCAACGCCTCACCTTGCCCGAATAAGGTAAAGCGGCTATTTTTGGGAATAAAGAAACAATCTCCGGCAGTGTAATTACATTGACAGTCGGCCGATAAAAAACGGCCACAGCCGGATAAAAACAGCACCGCGGCGTCTTCCCGGGCCGCGCAGCAAGAGTCCCCCAAAAAGCAACATTCGTCGATGACAAAGGGAAAGCCCTTTTCCGATTCAAAAAGCGAACCGTCTTTCAGAGTCGCGCTCAACGGTGTTGTTCGGCTTAGATTGAGCACAGCGAGGGCCTTTTCCAACTGCGTGGCTCTGCCCCGGCCGTAATCGTACAGGCGGTAAGTCAAATCAGCATTCTGCTGTATCTCATAAAGGGATACGCCGCCGCCAATGGCGTGAACCGTACCGGCGGGCACGAAAATCACCTCGCCACCGGAAACGGGAATCCGGTTCAGTAACGCTAAAATGGTGCCGTAAGCGCAGCTGCGCACAATATCAAGGACAGAAACAGCTTCCTTAAAACCGACAAACACAGCGGCGTCTTCCCGGCAACGGTCGATGATCCAGAGTTCATGCTTACCCCTGCCACCTACTTTTTTTGCGGCGGCGTCGTTGGGATGCACCTGCACCGATAAGGGTTCCGCGGCGTCAATGGCCTTGATCAACAGGGGAAAGTTTTCCGGGTCTCTGTGACTTTGTTCTAAATAAGTGAAAAAGGAACTTCCCTCTTGGGTGATGGAGGCTTGGCCCTGAATAGCGGAAAGCAGGTAGGCTTCGCCGATCTTGCTGCCGCCGTAACGGCGTCCGAGTCTCTCCCCGCCCCAGATCGTTTCCTTTAAATATGGCTTTAATTTGACTGGTTGATCAATGATATCTTTTTTCACGTAATCCCCTTCTTTGCATACGGTTACTGTATTATATGCAGAGAACAAGTTTCCGCGCACAAAAGAAAGGTCGAAAGATCAGCCATCGCCGCGAGAAAAAGCGCTTTGCTCCGCCTATGGCGGAAGACTATCCGTTGTGTTATAATCACAACAGACATAAGCGAACTAGACCGATCAGGAATGACTTGAAAAAATCAAGAGAATCAAGGAAAACCAAGTCCGTTAAAAAGCCCCAGGGGCGAGACACCGGCGGAAAAGCAAACCCGTTACGGACAAAAAGCGCATCATCACCCGTTTCTTTGGCGGAAAGACCGCTATCTGCCCTAATCAGCGCGGCGAGCGGGAAACAATAAGCATTAAACGGTAAAAGGTAATAGAGAGAACCATGCTCAAACCGATCCTTCTTCTACTCATCGTTGGCCTCATCCTCTATCTCTACTGGGGGAATACGACGATCAAAGTAACAAAAATCCGTGTTGCCGGCAAGGCGCTGCCCGCATCATTCAGCGGCTTCGTCATTGCCCATATTTCCGATTTGCATAACGCGGAATTTGGCAGCAAGCAAAAAAAGCTGCTGAATACCATTGCCATAGCGTCCCCCGATTTGATTGCCGTAACCGGCGATCTCATCGACTCCCGCCGCACCGATACAAAAAAGGCCCTAACCTTCATGGAAGGCGCCGCAAAGATCGCCCCGGTCTATTACGTCACCGGCAACCATGAATCAAGGATCGCCGCTTATCCCCAGTTTGAAGCGGCGCTGCTGGATCGTGGCGCCGTTGTTTTAAGAAACGCGGAGGCGATGATAAAACGGGGTGACGACCGTATCCGCCTTTGGGGCTTGGATGACCCGACCTTCAGTGGAGAACACGGAAGGATAAAAAACCGGCTCATCGCCGAAAAGGCCCTAAAAAGCCTGGCCAGGGAGGAAGATCTCTATACGGTCTTGCTCTCCCACCGCCCGGAATTGTTTGATCTTTACGCGGCCCACGGCATCGACCTCGCTCTTTGCGGCCACGCCCATGGCGGACAGGTACGCCTGCCGCTGATCGGCGGACTGTACGCACCGAACCAGGGCCGGTTCCCCGCCTATCAAAACGGTCTTTACCAAAAAGGACGCACCGGGATGGTGGTCAGCCGAGGCCTGGGCAACAGTCTTGATCCCCTGCGAATCAACAACCGCCCGGAATTGGTCGTCGTCACCTTGGAGGCAGAATAAAATACGCCTCATTTCCGAAAATTCTTCGGAAATGAGGCGCTGCTTTTTGTTTTAAGGAATGGAAGGCTTTATGGACTTTCCTCATAGATGATAGAATGCAGCCGCTCTGCCGCGGCGTCGAGATCGTAATGCCAATACCAAACGCCGTCGCTGTCCGTACCGCCGCTGAGATCGGTTTCATAATTCTCATCGGGTATCGTATTTTGCACAACAGCGAAATCCCGCACCATGAGTGGGGCAAGCCGCATGATATCCGCCGTACTCAAAGAGGTCTCCACAATGGCGGAAAACCGGCGCACAAACTTCGGATATTCCAGCTTGCTCATGCCTTTTAACGACTCAAAAATCGCGTTCAGGATTTCCTGCTGGCGACCGGCCCGAGCGTTATCCGTATCAATCTTGCGGATGCGGGAATAACAGATGGCCTGTTGACCGTTGAGCAAAACGTTGCCGGAGGAGGTCAGATGCTCTCCGTCGGGGAATGCTTCATCCATCATAATATTGATGGTGCTCATTTCTTCGTCGGTGATGGTGATCGTCACGCCGCCGACGGCGTCGACAATATCCACCAATTGCTCAAAATTGACGGTGGCGTACTCTTTAATATCCAGTTTAAACACTTGATTCAGGGTTTTCACCGCCAGCTCGGGGCCGCCATAGGCATAGGCGTGATTGATTTTTGTTTCTCCGTGACCGTCAATGGGAACTTTGGAATCCCGTAGGATGGAAGTCATCTTCACATTCCCATGGATCAGATCCGCTGATAAAATCAGGATCGCGTCGGAACGTCCCGTATCGGTATTATCCCTGGTATCCACACCAAAAAAGGCGATATTCGTCACGCCAAGCGCTCCTTCGTCGGTGATGCCCAAAGACGCGTCGTCTTTGGGAAAGTCCTGCGTATCCAAACTGCCCAAGAGATAAAAATAGGTGATACCGAAAAGCACTATAAAAAACAGGAGGATCAAACCGATGATTTTTAGTGTTTTTTTCCCTTTCCCCCTTTTGCGAGGACGGGCTTTTTTTGTCGTATTGCGGCCTTCATCGCCGTATACGCTGTTTTTTGGGTGATGATTGCCAAAAACCGAATTCTTGGCAGCGACATCCTGCAATTGCCGGCAGCGTTGCTCTTTATGAGAATGAACTGGCGGAGCAGAGGGTTTGCGGCGGCTGCCTCGACCTTCAGGCTCCCGGTTATAATTTTCTTCTCTGTACATATTATATCCTTTTTTGTATCGAAGAATCAGAACAGAGATATTATACCACATTTCAAAAAATATGCAATCTTTTGTGGTTAGACAAAAAGCAGCCGCTTCGCTTGAAGGCGACCATAAGCGGCTCCTTTATCTTGTTTTAAGAATGTTAATGAAACTTTAATGATTATCCCTGATCCGCCAGTTCATAAATGAGACGCTCCGTTTTATGCCAGCCGAGGCAAGGGTCGGTGATGGATTGACCGTATACTTTACCGCTCACACTTTGACAGCCGTCTTCCAGGTAGCTTTCCACCATCACGCCTTTGACAAGGCCTTGGATATCTTTGCTGTAGCGGCGGGAGTGGAGCACTTCCTTACAGATGCGGATCTGCTCAAAGGGTTCTTTGCCGGAATTGCAGTGGTTGGCGTCAACGATGACGGCTTTATTGATCAACTCCCCTTCGGCGTAGAGATAAAAAAGCTGCATCAGATCTTCGTAATGGTAATTGGGGGACATCTTGCCGTAGCGATCCACAGAACCCCTTAAAATCGCGTGGGCCAAAGGATTGCCGTGGGAAACCACCTCCCAACCGCGATAGATGAACATATGGGCGGTTTGCGCCGCTGTTACGGCGTTGATCATGATGTTGAGATCACCGCTGGTGGGATTTTTCATGCCCACGGGAATGGAAAGACCGCTGGCGGTTAAACGGTGCTGCTGATTTTCCACGGAACGGGCACCCACCGCCAGGTAGGAAATCAAATCGGAAAGATAGCGGTAGTCTTCCGGATAGAGCATTTCGTCGGCACTGGTCAAACCGGTTTCCTCAATGACCTTCAGGTGCATTTTGCGGATGGAAACAAGCCCTTCCAGCATATCCGGCTCTTTGCTGGGATCGGGCTGATGGGCCATACCCATGTAGCCTTTGCCGGTGGTACGGGGCTTGTTACAATATATTCTGGGAATGATCAGCACCTTGTCCTTGACTTCCCCCGCCAGATTGGCCAAACGGTGAACATAATCCATAACCGCGTCCTCCCGATCGGCAGAACAGGGCCCAACAATCAACAAAAGGCGCTCGTTTTCCCCTCTTAAAATAGCGGCAATTTCCTTATCCCGTTTTTCTTTGATGGCGGCGCAGGCCCCGGAGATAGGATACTTCGCTTTGACGGCCATGGGAATGGGTAGTTTTCTCAAGAAATCCATATCATATCACTTCTTTACATTTTACATTCTTACGTTTTCCGGATAGTATACAAAAAACATCATGTTGTTATAATATATTTATTATAATACAAAAAAAGACAAAGCGCAAGGCTTTGTCTCAGACTGTAGACAAAATGCGCGTCAGCGGATTTTGGGCTACAGGATGATAGGCCGTCGAGAAAGGCTCAGGCACGGTGAACGCATTGACCTGCGGCTGCGCCGCGTACCCGGATGTACGCAAA
>CALFRX010000173.1 GCA_937919295.1 uncultured Peptococcaceae bacterium
GTAATATAGCAGCCAAAAGATTGGGACAGATGGCGTACTTTGGGCAAAAGAGGCAGCGGTATGCGAAAATAGACGCCGCTCTCTATCTTTTTCATACTCCATACCGGCACATTCCCGGCCATCAAAACATTGACTAAGCCGCTGATATCGCCTTCTTTGATCACAATACCGACGTAACCGCCGGTTTTTGCTCCAAAAATCATAAGCCCTCCCCTTCTCTCTCTTGCGCGGATCACAGTCAAAACCCCGATGGCTTGAGCAAACAGCGCGTTTTTGTCAGGCTTGCCGGTAAGAAATGGCGACGATCTGTCCTTCGGCCTCAATCTCGTCCTTCTTTAAAAAATTAAGCCGCATATCTTTGCCGTCGATGATGATTTCCCCATAAATGCAGGCGATCCGCACCTGCTCACCGCTGAAGGCACGGATGCCGCTATGGTTTTCCACCAAAACGGTGCGATTTCCCGTCAGGACGATGCGCGGCATACCGCCGGCGAAATCGACGGGCATATCCAAAGTCGCCGAGATCTTACTGCGGATATTTTCCTTTTTCGTTGATACTACAGGATCTGCGGATTTCACGGAGCATCCCTCCCCTAAACCGTATCGAAAGGAAGAAAAAAATATACCTTCAAAATTTCAGCACATTATGCTATAATAAGTCATTAGTAATCATTCCGATAAAGAGGGACCTTTTATGAAACAATTGATGACAGGCAATGAAGCCATTGCCCTCGGCGCCTGGGAAGCCGGGGTCAATGTCGTGGCGGCATATCCGGGAACGCCATCCACGGAAATCACGGAAAACGCCGCCAAATATGATGAACTTTACGCCGAATGGGCGCCCAACGAAAAAGTCGCCCTGGAAGTGGCCATCGGCGCCGCCATCACCGGCGGACGAGCCATGGCTTGCATGAAACATGTGGGCGTCAACGTAGCCATGGATCCTTTGCTGACCGTGGCTTTTTCCGGTATTGAGGGTGGCCTCGTCCTTATCACCGCCGATGATCCCGGGATGCACAGCTCCCAAAACGAACAGGATAACCGCAGGCTGGGACGATTCGCCAAAATTCCCGTGCTGGAACCTGCCGATTCCGCAGAATGCCGCGATTTCGTCAAAGCCGCTTTCGTCATCAGCGAAACCTTCGACACCCCGGTGATGCTGCGGCTCACAACAAGAGTGGCCCACTCCCAATCTCTGGTGGAAAAAGGCGAGCGGGTTTTAAGGGAACTACCCCCTTATCAAAAGAATCCGCAAAAATACGTGATGGTACCGGCCAACGCCAAGCCCCGGCATACCGTTGCCGAAGAGCGTTTATTGAAATTGAAAGCATACAGCGACGAAACCGAACTGAACCGCGTCGAAAAAAACAGCGCGGCCATCGGCGTGATCTGTTCCGGGATCGTCTATCCCTACGTCAAAGATGCGCTCCCCGACGCTTCCGTACTGAAAATCGGTTTGTCCAATCCCCTGCCGGAACAGAAGATTCGGGATTTTGCCGCAAGCGTGAAAACGCTCTACGTCATCGAGGAACTGGACGACGTCATGGAGGAACAAATCCGCGCCATGGGCATCAAAACCCACGGCAAAGATATCTTCTCCTTAGAGGGGGAAATCTTCCCGGAAACCATTCGGGAAAAGCTCTGCGACGAAAAAACAGCACCGGCTTACCGCTACGGTAAGGAACTGGTGGTACGCCCGCCGGTACTCTGCGCCGGTTGTCCCCACAGAGGTACGTTCTACGTGCTGAAACAGGCGAAAGTCAACGTATTGGGAGATATTGGCTGCTATACTTTAGGCGCGCTACCGCCCCTCGGCGCCATCGATACCACCATCTGCATGGGCGCCGGGATCGGTATGGCTTTAGGCATGGAAAAGGTGCGGGGCAAGGATTTTGCCAAGCAGACCGTTGCCGTAATCGGCGATTCCACCTTCATCCATTCCGGCATTACCGGTCTGATCGACGCGGTCTACAACAACGGCTGTACCACCACGATCATTCTTGATAATCACATCACCGCCATGACCGGCCATCAACAAAACCCCCTGACGGGTTTTACCGTCAAAGGCGAGCCCGCCAGAAAACTACAATTGGAAACCATTGTCAAGGGTTTGGGCATTGACCGGGTCAGCGTCGTCGATCCCTTTGATCTCAAAACCTTCGCCCAAATACTTAAAGCAGATCTATCCACCGAGGAACCCTCGGTGATCATCGCCCGCCGCCCCTGCGAATTGCTGCTCAAAGGGGCAAAAGGAGCTTGCTATATCAATCCCGAGCTCTGCCTCCGCTGCGGCAAATGTCTGAAAATCGGCTGTCCCGCCATAGAAAAGACCGGTGTGGGCAAAGCGCCGATCATCAGAAGCGAGCTCTGCGTTGGCTGCGGCCTCTGTCAGAAAGTCTGCGGCAACGATGGCGTCATCACGAAGGTAGGTGAATGATATGGCACAAAGTGAAGTAAAAAGCATTCTCATTGCCGGCGTCGGCGGTCAGGGTACCGTACTCACCGCCCGGGTCTTATCCCGGCTGCTGCTGCAAAAGGGTTACGATATCAAAGTATCGGAGATCCACGGCATGTCCCAACGGGGCGGCAGCGTCGTCACACAGGTACGCTACGGCGATAAAGTCCATTCACCGATCATCGCGCCAAATAGCGCCGATGATATCATCGGCTTTGAACTGCTGGAAGGCGTTCGCGCCCTGCCTTACCTCAAGGAGGGGGGCACGATCATCGTCAACGAACAGAAAATCAATCCCATGCCCGTGGTAATCGGTAAAGCCACTTACCCCGACGACCTCAAAGATTTCCTTTGTCATTGCGGCGCGAAAGTCAAACTGTTTGACGCTCATCTCCTCGCGATGGAAGCCGGTAACGCCAAATGCCTCAATATGGTGATGCTCGGCGCTTGGGCCAAAAACGCCGGTTTGGAGTTTAACGAAGAGGAATGCCTGAACATCATCGCCAACAATGTACCCCAGAAATTCCTAAACGTCAACATCGACGGTTTCAAGAGAGGTTACCATGCCTTCTAAACATATTTACCCAGCCTTTATGGACAAAGACAGCCTGCTCTGTTCTCGCTGTTTCGGTCCGTTGGCCACCATTGAGCAGTACGGCTCTTGCGATATGGGATACTGGTTCATCGCCCCCTGTAAACAATGCGGCGCAAAGATCAAGTGGTATCGCGATAACAACGGTGAAACGAGGGCCGACAGAGGCACGGACAACGAGGAAAATGCCTTCGGGTTCTATATGGAAGGCGACGAAATCGTGATGAAAGCCACATAAGAAACTGTGTTTTGTAAAGTAAAAAGAGGGTGTCCCCAACGTCAAAAAAGACTTGGGACACCCCCTTTTTTATTGTCCGGTGATCCTTAAACAAAGGATTCCCGTGTTTTTAAGACGGGGTACGATGACAAATAAGATTATTAGAAAGGGAAAACCCTCTTCCGGCGTGGAGCGTCTTCCTTCCTTCGTCTATTTTCCCGGATCAGCTCATAAAATGAGAAAAAACAGGAAATCTGGTGCATCTTTTATGATCGTGATCCGCCTCACCGCCAAGGTCATCCGGCGCTGCTGCGTTATAGTAGGACTCATTGTAATACTCATCCTCTGCTTTACCTTGGTTCTGGCTTTGAGACAATCCGTGACACGTGTCGTAGCCGGCGGAGAAAAACCCATTTACGCCGTGGAACGCAGCGATAAGGTCATTGCCCTTTCCTTCGACGCTTCCTGGGGCGCGGCCCACACCGAGGATATTTTGGCGATTCTTGACGAATACGACGTCAAGACCACCTTCTTTTTAGTAAACCTATGGATTGAGGACTATCCCGAGCTCGTGGCGGAAATCGACCGGCGTGGCCATGAAATCGGCCTCCATTCCGCCACCCACCCCCATTTCACTGCCCTTTCCCCCGCAGAGATCACCGGGGAGATCCAGGCCAACGAAGAAGCGGTGACGGAGATCACCGGCAAAACGCCGACGGTCTTCCGCTTCCCCTACGGCGATTATAACGACACTGCCGTGAACACTGTCCACAGCTTAGGCTTAGAGGCGGTTCAATGGTCCGTGGACAGTCTTGACTGGAAAGAGCTCTCTGCTTCCGAAATCTCCCTCAGGGTATTGGACAGCGTGAACCCTGGCGCCATCATTTTAATGCACAACAACGGCACCCATACGGCGGAGGCGCTGCGCACCGTCATTCCTTCCCTGTTGGGAGAAGGATACCGCATCGTCCCCGTCAGCGAGCTGCTCCTCACCGGCGACTACTATGTTGACCACAACGGCATTATGCACAAAGGCGAATCATGACGTCTTGTCAAGGGCCGCGGTTTTGTTTATAATGAGGAAAACGGGAAAGGAGCTTCGCTTTTATGTTGTATTTTGAGAAACCGGGACAGGAAAATACAGAACAAACCGTGGCCGAAGCCATCAAAGTTGCCAAAGAGCAGGGCATCGGGAAAATCATCGTCGCCTCCCACACCGGGGAAACGGCAAAACTGTTCAAAGATTGCGGCCTATCTGTCATCGTCGTTACCCATCAGGCAGGCTTTAAGGAAAGAGGCGTTTTGGAGCTAAAGGAAGCGACACAAAGGGAGCTCACCGCCGCCGGAATGCAGATCTTGACCACCACTCACTTTTTCGCCGGCGCCGACCGGGCCCTTAACCATAAATTCGGGGGGATTTACCCCGCGGAATTGATGGCGCATACCCTGCGTATTTTGGGACAGGGCTTTAAAGTCTGCGTGGAAATTGCCGTGATGGCCATGGACACCGGTTTGATCGGCCCCGAAGAGGATGTGGTTACCGTGGGGGGCACCGCCAAAGGCGCCGATACCGCCGTGCTGCTGACACCGACACATTCCCAAAGTTTCTTCGATACCGATATCAAAGAAATCATCTGTATGCCCAGGGGACATAAAAACAAACAAAAAGCATAGCAACGACCATCACGGCGATAAAGAGGGCTTTTATTGCAAAAATTCTTTACACATTGCGCAAAAATGCCCCGTTGCGTCTTGATCGGAATATGGTAAGATAAAAGTGTAGTTAGTGTTTTCATGTTTTACCCTTTTATCACTTTACTTGATTTGTTTTGTTTTTGTTTTCGTTTCCTAAGAGTTCAATAACCGCAAGGGGCCTTTCGTTATATCAAAACGGAAGGCTTTTACTTTTGGCTTCATGAACCATGGCGCTCCCTGGGGCAACGGCGACTTTTCCTTTAACGGATACTGCCTGCTTTATACGGCGGTTTTTCATATTGACTTTCCCTTTTTCCTCTGCTACCCTTAAACTATCAAAAAGGAAAGAAGGAAGGCCGATGCGCTATGCTGTCGTCACCGCCGCCCTCGGCAGAGAAAAGGGTGATCTGCTTTTAAAAAACGGGCAAACCGTCAATGTTTTTACCGGTAAAGTAGCAAGGCAAGACGTGCTCATCAAAGACGGCATCATCGCTTGCTGCGGTCAATGCGGTGCTGAGGAGGCCAAAGAAACCGTGGATCTTGAGGGCAAATTCGTCCTGCCCGGTTTCATCGATGCCCACGTCCATATTGAAAGCTCCCATTTGGCGCCGATTCCTTTCGGCAATGCCCTTTTGACAAAAGGCACCACGGCGGTGATCGCTGATCCTCACGAAATCGCCAACGCCGCCGGGGTGGAGGGGATTGCTTTTATGGTGGAAAACGCCAAAAAAGCGCCGATTGATATCTTTTTCATGGTACCTTCTTCGGTACCGGCAACGGCAATGGAGACTGCCGGCGCCGCCATCAACGCCGAAACCGTAGAAACGCTCTTAAAACTGTACCCGGAATTTCTCGGTTTGGGCGAGCTGATGAATGTTCCCGGCGTCTTCATGGGCGATCCCGAAACCCTCGCTAAAATCGAAGCGGCCAAAGGCCATATCTTAGACGGACATTTCCCCATGGGCAGCGGACGCCCCCTCATGGCCTACGTCGCGACGGGCGTCAGCTCCGATCACGAGTCGGTGACCGCCGAAGAAGCCGCGGAAAAAATCGCCGCGGGGATCACTGTATTTATCAGGGAAGGCAGTTCCGCCAAAAATCTTGACGAGCTCATCACCATCGTTGATGATTTTAACCACAGCCGCTTTTGTTTCTGCGCCGATGATATCAACGCCGGCGATATCGAAGCCCACGGCGATATCCTAAACTGCGTCAGAAAAGCGGTAGACCACGGGCTCAACCCGGTTTACGCCGTGGAAATGGCCACCATCAATCCGGCGCGGCACTACCGTCTCGACGGACGCGGCGCCATTGCCCCCGGCTATATTGCCGACCTTGTGATCGTCAACGATCTCAAAGCCTTCACCATTGACAGCGTTTATAAAAACGGTAAAAGATCAGCAGCCACAAAGCAACAGGGAGAAACGCGGTTTGGCACCTTTACCCTGAAAAACAAGGCCTTTTCCTTCCCCACCATGGGGGAAAAGCAAAAGGCCCGGGTCATCAAAGTCTTTGATGGACAACTGATCACCGAGGAACGCGTCTATACCAAAAAAGAGCTGGCGGAACATGACGACATAGCGCTGCTAAGCGTAGTGGAACGTTATGGAAAAAACGGTAATATGGCATACGCTCTCGTGGAAGGATTCGGCCTGCGGGAAGGTGCCCTGGCCTCTTCCGTCGCCCACGACAGTCACAATCTGTTGATCTTGGCCAAAACAGAAGCGGATTTCGCCTTCGCGGCGGAAAGGATGGAACAGCTCGGCGGCGGCATGATCGTCACGGCAAAGGGCCGCCTCTTGGCCGAAATGGCGCTGCCCATCGCCGGTCTCATGACAGAAGAAGACGCAGACCTGGTCGCCACCAAAGAACAAGCCCTGACGAAAGCCGCCAAAGAACTGGGTGTTGTTTTGAGATCCCCCTTTATGACCTTATCTTTTCTGGCTCTGCCGGTGATTCCTCACCTAAAACTCACCGACAAAGGCCTCTTTGACGTCGACAAATTCGACTTTACGCCCCTCTACTTTTAACCGTGAACCATACGCCTACTTCCAATGCATCCACGAAATCATTGCAGACACTTTTTACCTTTTATAGGCTTTTCCCGCAAATAGATCTGACTTACCGGGGAAATGAAACATACTACTGAAAAGATAAAAAGAGAGAATTTTTCGTCATGAAGAATTCTCTCTTTTTGCTTACTCAAACAGCGAACTTTTTGAAAACCGTATTTTCCGGTTTTTGCCCCGGGCTTCTTGCCCCGCCTGCTTCGTTAGGGGCAGCGGCGGAAATAGCCCACCATGAGGCAAGTGGGTTCTTTGACAAGACGGTACCTTCTTCCTTTTCTATTTCCATCTATGATACCTGTATAAAGCCGAAAAGCCGCTGCCGCCAGGTATATTTTGGAAAACCCTTCATACGATGAAGCAACCACCATAAAGAAGGTGCCTTATGTACGAAATGGATTACCGCGCTGCCTGGGACCGTTGGCGCCGCAAGGCCGATACCGCAACCAGGCAGGAACTGGAAACATTAAGCGAAGCCCAACGGGAAGAGCGGTTTTATTGCGGCCTTGCTTTCGGCACCGGCGGCATCCGGGGGGAAACCGGCGTTGGCAGTAACCGTGTGAACCGCTATACCATTCGTCAAGCGGCGGCGGGTACGGCCCGTTGGCTACAATCAACACTGCCGGCAGAAGAACTGAAAAAAGGCGTGCTCATTGCTTTTGATACCAGGACAGACTCGGCTGCTTTCGCCCTGGAAGCGGCAATGAGCATCTGCTCCTTCGCCATTCCCGCTTATCTTTTCGATGATCCCGCCCCCGTACCGTTGCTTTCCTTTACGCTGAAAAGGGAAGACTACCTTTGCGGCATTGCCATCACCGCCAGCCACAATCCCTCAAATCACAATGGTTTTAAGCTCTATAACCGCCAAGGCGGCCAGCTGGTGCCGACAGAAGCGGCAAAAATCGCCCTCTATATCAAAAATACCGACCCCTTTGCCATCGCGCCGCACTCAGAGTCAAAAATAAAACAGCTGCTTCATTTCACCGGCAAGGCGGAAAACGCCGCCTATCTTTCGGCGATCACCAGGCTCAAAGTCAAGGATTCGCCCCTGACCGTGGTGGCCACGCCCCTGCACGGCGCAGCCAAAAGGCTGTTGCCCGCAGCGCTTAAAGGAACGGGGCATCACGTTTTAAGCGTCCCGGCCCAGGAAATTTGCGACGGAACTTTTGCCACGGTGACGACACCGAATCCGGAGGATCCCGCCGTTTTTGCCTGGGCGGAAAAAGTCGGGTACGAAAACCACGCCGATCTGCTTTTCGCCACCGATCCCGACGGCGATCGCTGCGGCGTTGCCGTCAAGGATCACCATGGATATACCCCCCTCTCCGGCAATGAAGTCGGCGCCCTGCTCATCGATTATCTGCTCCGGCGGGACGCCGGCCACCTCCCCGCCGATGCCTATATCGTTAAAACCGTGGTCAGCGGCGATTTAGGCGTTAAAGTCGCCGCTCACCATAACGTCGCCACGCGGATTACGCCAACAGGCTTCAAATACATCGGTGAAGCCCTGCTGAAAAAAGAAAACGGCACCTTCCTCGCGGGCTATGAAGAAAGCGGCGGCTTTCTCGCGGGAAGCCACGCCGCGGACAAAGACGGTATTTTCACCGCGGTTCTTTTGGCGGAAGCGGCGGCTTTTTACAAAAAGCGAAATATGACGCTCCTCAACGCGGTCAATGCACTCTACGCGGTTTACGGCTATGAAAAGAGCGAAACAGAGACCTTTCTTTTTCCCGGCAAAGACGGCGCTCAGCGTAAAGCGGCCTGCTTACGGTTTTTTGAAGAACAGGAACAGAATCAGACCGGTGCCGACCGAAGGGAAAAGGTCGCCGGGGATACGCTGCTCTTTTATTTTGGGGAAGGAATCAGAACGGCCCTGCGCCCCTCGGGCACAGAGCCGAAATTAAAACTTTATTTTACCGTAAGCGGTGATGATGAAAAAGATGCCGACGCCAAACTGGCCCGGATCAAAGACCGCTTTTTACCGCTGATCGCAGCGTTTTTACCGAAAAACAGCAATGTCCCTTATTCCGCAAACAACGGGGTGGAGAGATAGCGGTCACCGGTATCGGGCAAAAGCGTAACCACGGTTTTGCCGGCGTTTTCCCGCCGTTTGGCAATGGCAATGGCGGCAAACAGCGCCGCTCCTCCGGAGATCCCAACCAAAACGCCTTCTCTGCGGCTAAGATCCCGCGCGGCGGCGTAGGCCTCCTCTTCGGTGACGGTGAAAATCTCGTCATAGATCGTGGTATCAAGGACATCGGGAACAAAGTTGGCGCCGATGCCCTGGAGACCGTGGGACCCGGTGTAGCCCTTAGAAAGCAGGGGGGAACCGGCCGGTTCCACGGCAACCACCTTGATATCGAGATTCTGCTCTTTTAAATAGCGGCCCGCGCCGGTAATCGTGCCGCCGGTGCCGACGCCGGCGACGAAGAAATCAACGTTTCCCGCGCTATCCCGCCAGATTTCCGGCCCTGTAGTCTCATAATGGGCTTGGGCATTGGCGGGATTTTCAAATTGGCCGGGCATAAAACTGTGGGGAATCGCCGCTGTTAGGGACAGGGCTTTATCGATGGCGCCCTGCATACCCTTGCTGCCCTCGGTGAGGACAAGCTCCGCGCCATAGGCTCTCAGCAGGGAACGCCGCTCCTCACTCATGGAATCGGGCATCACGATCATCACACGGTAACCCTTGGCGCAGCCGACGGCGGCCAAGCCGATGCCGGTGTTCCCCGAAGTGGGTTCGATGATGACACTGTCTTTTTGCAGCAGACCCCGCTTTTCAGCGTCAGCGATCATGGCGGAGGC
>CALFRX010000174.1 GCA_937919295.1 uncultured Peptococcaceae bacterium
TTCCCTACACGACGCTCTTCCGATCTGCTCCATGGTATAGCGATAACCGCTGCGGTTGATATAGAGATAGTACGTTCCGTTGACACCGGTATCCACGACCCCGGCGGTGGTCAGGAATTGCATGTTGACGGCAACGGAAGGGGTCGCTCCCGTGGCAACGCCGGTGATCGCGAAAGTAGAAAAACTGTCCGTAACAAATTGAACGGTACTGTTCACCGTCTTTGTCTCCGGCGACGTTGTTGCCGACGTTGTTTGGGTGTCCGTTGTGATTGTCTCCGAAACCGTAGAAATGCTGGTGTGTTCCGTCAGGTCTTCCACTTCGACACCGTTGTCCGCTTCTTTCAGATGTAACATCTTTACTTCTTCGGCAGAGTCAACCACAGCTTGATTAAGCAGGTCATTTTTATATTGGATGGTGACGGTAACCGTACCGTCTTCCGGTTCATATTCCACACCGTCGGCAATAAAGCAAATGTCGTAGGCCAAGAATCCCGAGACCACCTGATTTTGTTCCTTCAGGTCTTCGGCAATTTTGTCTTCCACTTCCTGATATGCAATACTGTCGGTTTCTTCGGTGACGGGCGTTACGCAAAATTGGCTATAGGCGGGGAGCAGGGTATTGTCGGCCAAAACAGCCGTGACAATGATCGTATCGTCTTCATAAATATACTGATTGGGCTGAGCTTCCCCTTCTGTGTTGGCTTGTTCCGAGGTATCCTCACTGTCGGCGGCTTCGTCTGTGCCGTCAGAAGCAACCTTTGCATCGTCAAGGCCTATGGTATTTTTTTCATTCGTTGCCGTATCTGTTGAGGGGGCTGTCTCAGTTTTTGCATCATAGGCCGAGCTATTGGTGGTTTCGGCATGAGGCAGCACCGTCAGGGCAGTTAGGGTAAGAACGGCTACGAAGACAAAGGCAAGAACACGGAAATACTTCCTTATTTGCATAACAACTCCTTTCCAAAGAATGGATGCATAAAGTGTTAGTTTGAGATGGGTTTCATGACAAAATAGACTTTGCCGATGATATTTGCTTTGTTGACCGCTCCGAAATCCCGGGAATCGGTGGCGATTTCACGGTTATCGCCGAGGACAAAAACGCAGTCCCCCGGAACCGTATACGGGAAGGCTATCCCGTTTTCTTTGGTATAGGTTTTCCCGATGATTTCATCGTTCTCACAGGGAACCTGATCTACGTAAACAATGCCGGTCTGGTTGTCAATATTGACGACGTCGCCTTCGGTGGCGATGATCCTTTTGATGAGAGGATCGGCACTGGCGGTGGTGCGAAAAAGAATGATGTCATCTTTCTCATAGTCGTTGGTAAGCCGGTTGAATACGGCGATACTATGATTCTTTATGCTGGGCTTCATCGAATCTCCCTGCACAACGCCGAGGCCCAGGATGACGCTGAATAAAAGGGTGATGATCATAACGAAGATTACAAGATCGCGTATGACATTAAAGAGATTTCTTCTGCGCCTCTCTTTTTTTATATGATTATCTAATATATGCAGCGGCTTTGGTCCATTTGACGCTGAAATGGGCGGAGCGGTTTTTATATTTTTTGGCACTTGGCACATCCTATTTTTAGCGTAATTCTTCACTGTACTGAACAGCCTCTGCGGTGTCGTCTCCGCTATATTCGCTGTTTTCGCTGATCGTGGCGGTTTCATCTGCGCTGTTTTCGATATCTTCGCTGACCGTTATGGATTCGGCTTCGCTGACCGTTATGAATTCGTCTTCGCTGATCGGAGCGGTTTCGCAAAGGTTTGTTTCTGCCGCGGCGGCGGCGCTGTTTTCGCCGTCGGTTGTCTTTTTTAGCGTTTCGGCGTCATTGAGCATCGAACCTAGATTGGAGCGAAGCTTTTCCATGGAGGAGTCGAACTGTTTGGCGGCTCCTGTAATTTGGCTGACAATGGCGTCTCTGCGCTTTTTCTGGAAAGAACATTCCTGCTTGACGCAGTCCAACTGTTCGTTGGCCTGATCAAGGATGAAAGCGGCGGTTTTTTGGGTATCTTCAATGATCCAGCTTTTGCTATCGTGAATAAACTCAACGGCTTTGGTGAGGGTATCGAAGCGCTCCTGGAATTCATGATGAAATTGCTGCTCTTCCTCAAGACGCTGCTTTAGTTGCGCCATTTCCTCATTCATTTGAGAACACGTCTCCTGAAGTTTGTCGATTTGCTCTTCGAGAGCCTTCTTCTCCTGGTTAAGCCTGTCTGCCTCTTCCTGATGGAGGGAATACAAGTTTTTGATAAAGACGTAGACGGATTCTTTATCAAAACCCCTGAAAAACGTCGTCTTTAATGTCATTTCTTCAATTAAGGTGTCAATATTACGCATCAGTGCCTCCAAATTTAAAAAAATAGCCCAGTTTTGAACAGTATGATTAAGACCGGACTACCTTTATTCTGCGTGAAATGATATGCTTTGTATTGATGTCTTTTTAAATGCTTTCTTAATTACTGATTTTCTTTTTGCATATGTTACATATTATAATGTTTCTTTAGGGAAATGTCTATCATAAAATTAGCATGATTCGAACGGTTTTATCAAAATTTTATGCTGTTAGATTCCCGTTCATGTGCTTTAGGTTAATATATAGATGAATGTAAATATGAATGTTAAAAAAACTAAGCAAAAAATTAAACATTTTATCATGAAATCCCGCTCCCTTTGCTTAAATACCATGGGGATTTGCAGTAAAAAACCGTTGCGGCCCCGGGGTTTTTTATGAAACGCTTTTATTGCCGCAAGTGCCAACACCCCTCTGCCATTAAAAAGGGCGGGCCATTGCTTTTGTGATTGACAGAAACAGAGCTGAGGCGCTATGATGATGGTATTGATGGGGAAAGGAGAGGATGAAATGAAAAAGAAGGTTTTGCTCACCGTGGCAGTGACCACGGCCGTGACAACCGTGGCGGCCTCTGGGATGGCGTTTCGTTATCTGTCCGACCTGGCTGTTCGTCGTATGCAGCCGAAAATGCCCATGCCTGTGCGGCGGCGGGTTTGCCGCAGTCAGCAAGAGGATCTTTTCAAGGAGATGACGGATACCGCCATAAGAAATGTGGAGGGTATCCCTTATGAAGAATTATCATTGAAGAGTCATGACGGTTATACGCTTTATGCCAGACTTTACAGGGCTAAGGAAGAAAAGCGGGTCGTGGTTTTTTTCCACGGTTGGCGTTCCTCTTGGCAAAAGGATTTCGGTCTCAATGTGCCGCGCCTACTCTCTTCCGGTTGCAGCCTGCTTTTGGTGGATCAGCGCTGTCATGGCAAAAGTGAGGGCGATTATATCACCTACGGCATCCAGGAGCGTTACGACTGCCTCCATTGGGTGGAGCAGACCGCGAAAATGTTTCCCGCTTTGCCCATCTATCTTTGGGGGGTATCCATGGGGGCTACCACGGTAATGATGGCCAGCGGTTTTCCCTTATCACCTCAGGTTAAGGGGATCATCGCTGATTGCGGCTATACCTCTCCGGAAGATATCATGCTGCATTTGCTGAAAAAAAGAACTCTTTTTAGCGCGCCTATGCTGATTGCCGTATACCGGGATCATTTTATGCGTCACTTTGGTTTTGATATTCGCTGTTGTTCCACCAAGGAGGCGTTAGCCAAAAGCGATTTGCCTCTTTTGTTTTTCCATGGCAAGGAGGACGATTTCGTACCCCTTATGATGACGCGGCAAAATTACGCGGCAGCCAAAGGCGAAAAAGAACTGACCATCATCGACGGCGCCGCCCACGGCAAATGTTTCTTTGTTGACGGCGAAGCCTGTTTTCAAAAAATCAAGGCATTTTTTGAAAAATACGACCGTTAAAACGGTGTGGTTTTTCGGCAGCAGCGTCTTTTTATGGCCGGGATAGATGTAAAAAAATTGTTCACAAGTTTAAAAAGCAAATCACTGTAGAATTAGATAGGGCGCGGCGAAGGAATACCCTCTCCAAATCATATACAAAAAGCAAAACATAAGAAACCAAAGGAGCTGTATTGAAAGCGTGGAAGGATTCTTATGTTTTTTGCTGTCGTTTTTAAGCGGGCTACCCCAATAAGACCAATGGCATAATGGGGTAGCCCGTCATGAATTTTGTTTGTTTGTTAAAAGGCAGGTTATGCTACAAGCACACCGATTAAGCGCTGCAGAATGGTTGCCGCTTCCGCTCTGGTGGCGCCTGCTTGTGGGTCGATGCGGTTAGAGCTCTTTCCGCAAATGAGACCTGTGCCTACCGCGTAAGACATCGCTGTTTTGGCCCAGCTTGAAACTGTTGCGCCATCAATGAAGCTACTAAGATCCCCACTCATAGAAGTATCGTAACCCACTGCGCTGCAGTAGCGGTAGATCATAACGGCCATTTCTTCTCTGGTAATCTTTTTTTCCGGTTCGAATCTATTGTTGCCGGTACCCATGACGATGTTGTTTTGAGCAGCCCAGTAAACTCCCTTCGTATACCAGGTGTTTGCCGGCACATCGGTAAAGAGTGTCCCCTCATCTACAGCGGGGCTTTCTTCAAGGCGGTATAATACGGTTGCGAACATGGCCCTGTTCATGGTCATGCCGGGGCTGAATTTTGTTTCACTGGTGCCGAAGAAGAGTTCGTGGGAAGTTACAAAGGCAATGGAGTCTTTGGCCCAATAGTCGTTGCTGATATCTTTTGAATTCCCGGCGTGATTTACGACTTTTAACGTTGCTGAACCGGCCAGCAGTGCGGTAAAGCCATTGGCGGTGGCCGTGGATTTCTTGACGATTGTTTCGGAATGATCTTTTCCGATAATTATCGGCACATCATCGGGAGCCAGAATTAAGGGGAGATTCACTTTGATGCCGCCCATATTCTGCAAAACAGTATCACCAACCTTGATTTCTACGGCAATCGTATTGTCATTGTTATTGATAATAGAGCAGGACATGGTGTCTCCTGTGATTCCGGTAATCGCCTGGAGGGCGTTTTGACCCAAAATGATATCCCCCAGTGGTGTTGAAATGGTTAAGGTTCCCTTCCGGTTCGCCATTTCTTCAGCGACTGATTTCGGCAAGGCAACGTTGATACCTTCGAGATCTTCGTCAACTTCTGACTCAATCATCAGTTTTGCGGTATCTTCCTCAGCTATTTCTGCTAAAATCACGTTTGCATCGATATCGCTCAGGGTAGTAGTGGCGAAACCCTGGTCAACGGCGGTTAACGGCAATACTGTTGTGGTATCCCCTTGGGTTTCAACGGTGACAGTGACTTCGCTTTGAATGATCAGGACACCATCTGCCCAAACAACTTCGTAATTGTTGCAATCATAAGATGGTTGATTCGTAATAACGATGGGATAGGTACCGTTGATGCTGGCATCGGCCAAAGGTGTTCCGTCATCATTTTGGATTTTCATGGCTAAGGGCTCGTCAAAAACGATGATGTCTACCGCGCTTTCTCCCGGAATCAGTCCGTCGTAACTGACTTCTAAGGTCGGGAACGGCGCGTTGGTGTAGATGGTTTTATCCTTCGGTTTTACCGTCAGTTCTTTTTTGGCGATGGTGAAGGGAAGCTCTGTTTCTCCGCGATACGTTTCATCGCTTGTGTCAACGGCGATTTTCAGCATGTAGCTCCCGGCGTTTTTCGGCGCGGTGGTCAGAGGGGTCGCCCCTTGGTACCAGGTGTAAGTGTATTCATCGATGTCAGCTGTGGCGCCGCCGTCCGTTTCCGCTGCCACGGGCGTGCCGGTGTAGGTAACGGCTTTGCCGTCGTAGGTTTTATCGGCTACTGTGACGCCGCTGATGGTTACCGCTTTCCGATCCACCAGGACAAAGTCCAGATCCACGGTGATATTCTGATAGTTTTGGCAATGGATATTCAGCGTTTGGGTCGCTGTTCCCGAAGAGACTTGGGCAGCGGTGAAGTCAAGGTTGTTACCGTTGACGGCCGGATCGGTATCGAAAATATCATCGCCGCTCAACAGGTTTAGAGAGTATGTGACGTCACCGGTATCCGTTTTATTTAAGGCGATAGATGTCAAGCCATACTGGTATGTTTTTTGAAGGTTTTTGACCACATTGATTGCATCGGGCTTGGTGGCAGTAAGCCCTGTGGCTTTTGCAATGGAGGCGGTATCGCTGAAAGATTCGTCTGCTAAAGTATAATTATTCGCTTTTTCCGTGTCGCATAGCGTTACCGTTATGTTTACGCTTTTGTTATTTCCCGCGGCACTGTCGGAAAACGCGGCGGTGATGGAATAATCCGTGGTTGCGGTCAAGGTCTCACTATTTTGCAAACCGTTGAAGGAGATGGCCGATACGGTTGCTGTTGCAGATCCGTCATATGTCTTATCCTCCGTTGTTACCGAAGCGATGGTGAGGGTCGCGGGAGTAATGTCTACGGTAAGGCCCGTGGGTTGGGTGAGGGTATAGTTGTCTGCGTCGTCACCGGTGAGGGTAATCGTCGCCAGAGTAACCGCTTTGTTGTTACCTGCCGCCGCCGCTGCGATGCTCCCCGTTGCCGGTACCGTGGGGCTGACGTTGTCGCCGTCGATCAAGCCGTTTAGGGCGCCGCCGGTGATATGCACGGTGGTGGTACCGTTATAGTCGCGATTGGTCGCCGCAACACCGCTGATGGTGAGGGTAGCGGGTTGGATGGTAAAGGGGATTTCTTTGGAACCCGTATAAGTTCCGTCGCTTTCGGCCACCGAAACGGTGAGCTTATAACTTCCCACCTCGCTGGGGGCGGCGGAGAGCGCCACATCATTGGTCACATCATACCAGCTGTAGTCGTATGCGCTGACAGATACGGAATTGCCGCTGGCGGTTTCCACGGCGCTGGGTGTGCCGGTATAAGCGGCGGCGTTTCCGTCATAGGTTTTATTGTTGACGGCAACCCCGGAGATCGTTACCGGAACCAGATCCGGTACCGCAAAGGTTCCCACATCGGTGTCGCCGGACGCCAGGGAAACGTCGGCAATCTGCAGTACGCCCCCGGTATCCGTATAGAGGACATACTGGGAAGAGCTGTCGCATACCGTGGTGATTCTGGTATGCGCGCCAATGCTAACGGGCAAAGCGAGAGATTCTTTGAAGTTGCCATTTTGATATAAAAGCAGAGAACTGCCGTTGATTCCGGCGTAGTAAATGTTCCCGCCACTGTTTACGGTAAGATCAGCGCCGCTGACGGCGGCAGTTTTGGTTGCCGCCGCAATTTCCGTGACGTCGTTGGTCACGTAAAGATTGCCGTCTTTTTGGCACAGGGTATAGGCGTTGGTACCGTCGGTATCAATATCGAACAGCTTAAAGCCGCGGCTGTTATTTATCGAAGAACTGTTGATCTGCCAGTTCAGATCGTTTGAAGGGGTGGCCGGTGTGGTGAGTATATTGTAATTGTAAGTATGGTACTGAGTCGACATATCTTTGTCATAATTGTATTGCAGCAGGCCGATCCAGTAGTTACCGTTGACATAGGTGATTTTCGCTGGTTCCATTGCCAAGTTCCGCCAACCGTCAGGGGAGTAGAACCAACCGTGACTGTAGCTGCGCACGCTTTTTACGAAGCTACCGGAGGCATTGGTGGCGTACATCAGATCCGGCTTTTCATAAGAACTGTAGTTATTGCCGCCTTCATAGCCGCCTTTGGCGTCGAAATAGGTGAGGTGGACATAGCCATTGTTGTCTACAACGATATCCGGAGCCGTGAGGGCGCCGTCAGTGCCGTCAAAGGCCACAGAGTCGATGATTTCCGGTGTGGACCAACCGCTGCCGCTGTTGCAGGTATAACCGAGGTTGTCATCGGCGGTGATATAGGCGATGTGGGGAACATCCGCGCTGTCCACGTAAAGGGCGCAATCTTTCCCGACTGCAACTTCTGTTTTATTCCAGACGGAGGTTGCGGGATTGTAGTTTCCATAATAAACGGTTCCTTCGCTAATATACAATGCTGCAATGGTACCATTGGCTAAAACGGCCGCGTCGTAAATGTATTTTGCTTCAGTTGCCGCTTTCACTTGTAGTGATTCACTGCTGTATAAAGAGAATAGCAAGGCGAAAACAAGTACCAGCGAAAAAATCCTTTTTTTCATATCTTTCCTTCTTTCTGATAAAATGTTAAAATCAATTTTTACCGTAGTCTTTTTACTTCATTGATAGATGGTCGTTCCTTTCTGTCTGTTGGGATACAATCCTTTGGTTTTCTGCATATTATCCTTCCCGATAGCCCATTATAGATAGTACAGTAATGGCCATTTAAAGTATATCATTGGGAAAATACCCCCGTCAATCTTTGACATGACATTGACATTGACATTTTATGAGGCTATTATAGTGGTAAAATACGAAATATGAGCGTAAAAGAAAACTTCATTCGATTCACGCGATTAATGATTCACGGGAATGAAGTTTTTCTTTTGAAATAGAGCGCAAAGGTCACAAATTCTTTGACAAAACCTGCGCTGTGTATTATGATAATAGATAAAATATTTCAGAGGGGAATATGCCCTATGGTTACATTGGACAAGGTGTATACGGCGTCAAAGGTCTTAAAAAACATTATCCGGGAAACGGATATGATTTATGCCCCCGATCTCAAAGAGGGCACGAAGGTTTACCTGAAAACTGAAAATTTGCAAATGACCGGTTCGTTTAAGATCCGCGGCGCTTTTTTTAAGATCGCCTGTCTTTCCGATGAGGAGAAGGCCCACGGCGTCATTGCCTGTTCCGCCGGGAACCATGCCCAAGGTGTGGCTTTGGCGGCAACAAAAAATGGGATCAAGTCGCTGATTTGTCTCCCTGACGGCGCGGCCATTTCCAAAGTGGAGGCCACCAAAAGCTTCGGCGCCGAAGTCTGCATGGTGAAAGGCGTTTACGATGACGCCTATCAAAAAGCCATGGAATTGCAGGCGGAAAAGGGCTATACTTTCATTCATCCCTTTGATGACGAAGATGTCATTGCCGGTCAAGGCACCATCGGCTTAGAAGTTTTGGAACAGTTGCCCGATGTGGATGTCGTTATCGTTCCCATCGGCGGCGGCGGTCTGATTTCCGGCATCGCCTATACCATCAAACAGCTGGCCCCCAACTGCCGTGTTTACGGCGTTCAGGCCTCCGGCGCGCCTTGCATGGAGAATTCTCTGGCCAAATCGAAGGTCTGTTCCTTATGCGGTGTGCAAACCGTGGCTCTT
>CALFRX010000175.1 GCA_937919295.1 uncultured Peptococcaceae bacterium
CAGAATGGTATATTTGCTTGTCACTGTTTTGCATAGAGACCAGCAAGCAATGGAGACCCATAACTCTTTTATTGACATCACCTGGGCTGACGGGCTGATAACCGGCGATGTCAACGTTTTTGCAGGCATGGTAAACTTTCTGCAAATCAGCAAAGTCTTTCAAGGTAGCGCTGCGGCGTTTGCCGTCATAATCGCGTACGAAAACTTCACCACCGGCGGGATGGATTAAGAGACCCTCACCCACAGTAACGTTTTTGGCAGCATTCATACCTTCGAGTAAGAAAGAAGACGGGCACTGAGATAAGGCTTTTTCAACCATTTCTTTGGGTATATAGACGGTATGACCGTCAACTTTTGCGCCATGGGCCTTAAAAGTTTCAATCGCTTTATCGGATTGGAAAACAATACCTTTGTTGGCTAATAGTTCAAGGGCTTTTTCATGCACCATTTGCATATCGTCTTTGGATAGTACTTTAACTTGACCAGCTAATTTCATAATAATTGAACCTCCATCCGTATATTTACGCTTTCATTCTTGTTATTTACCTTTTATACTTTTTATTTAATGTAACTATTGATGATTTCCCTGCCTTCTTCGTGGGCACGGTAGTAAATCATCAATTCGCCCTTATCATTATAAGCATAATGATCTTCAACCAATAAACCATTCTTTTCTCCGGTCATCAAAACTTCAAGAATACCGGCGGGTTTGAACATTTTCCAATCGGCGTATTCATCTTTTAACGCTTCCATAACATCGTCAACGCAAGCGATTTCAACGGTGGTCATGTATTTCAGGACAGCAAAGTTTAACGGTTTTTTCATGACTTATGCCTCCTTCTTTCTAAATACATCGAGAGGATTCATTGCAATCACCCAGATACCAAAGACTTCGACGAGGGCCATTAACCACTGGACCGGGGTCAGCGTGTAACCTTCCCATCCGAAAATCCAGCCGCAGAGGACCATCATGAAGAACGGGCACCAAAAAGCGTACATCGAATTACAAACCATACCGAGGGCAGTCCCGCACATCGAGTTTCCTTTGTACCACAGGGAGTAAGCGGGATTTGCGAAGAAAGCGGAAATCACAAACCAAATCAGGGCTGTACTGAAAAGAGCGCCGCCGACGAAGAACAGATAGGTGCTGCCTTCGACGCCGCTCATATTTACGGTAGCGTTGGCAATGATGCAGAGAACCGGCACTAAAACGATAAGGTTGGCAAAACCGGAAGTGAGCTGGCGGATCGTGATGGCGATTTCATAATCCACCATGATCGTCCCGTAACCGGCGATGCATCCTTCAACACCCCATGCAATTGCAGCGATGAAGGCAATACACATACCGATCGTGCTCTTTGCGTCAACATCGCCAAGGGTGGTGCCACCGAGGACAACAGCGGCAAAGAAACAGATGAAGATCCCCAGGATCATGCGGGCATTCAGTTTTTGTTTAAAAAGAATGCGGGATAATATCGCGCCGACGGCGGTGCAGAGAGCCGTAACCGCAGCGGCGATACCACCGGCCATCATCAGACCAACGATATAGCATGTGGAAGCAATTGGGCCGCCGCATAAACCGCCGACCACGATCATTAGACCGGGTTTGGATTTCAATGCGGGCAGAAAATCACGCATTTTCCCTTTCATGGCCGCGATCACCAGACACCAAATCCCGGAAATCAAGTCGTTTAGACTGGAACCAATCGCACAGAGCAGTAGGTAACCGATGATTGTGCCAGCAATGGGCAGTGCCCAAAAATCGTTCCATACGCCGGATGCTTCTCCGACGGTCAGAAAAGCGGAGAACAAACCGTAGGAAATACCGGAAGCAAAGGCAAAGATCAAACCTTTGCGCAGAAAACTTCCTTTTTGTTTGCGGTAAACGCGCTTTAATTCGCCATTGGCGACATCAGCTTTTAATGTTTCCAATACAAATAACACCTCTATTCGGAAAATTGCACTCCGGATAGATTTTTATCCGTGGGCCCTGAGCACACCCTTATACTAAACCTGTGCGCTGTAGCCATGTCAATACTTTTTCGAAAAAACTTTTCGATTTTCAACAAAATTTTCACATTCCAAGAATATGAAGCAGAATCGAGCAGAAAATCTCTAAATAGCGAAAATTTTGTTTTACATTTGCGCAAAAACTATTGACATGGTCATTACGGACAGGTCTATGATAAACTTAAAATTACAAATGACGTGTACAAAAGAACTTCGCCGGAAGCATTTCTTCGATACCCGTCATTCGTTATGTTAATGGAGGATGTAATAAAATGATTGATCCACAGGCAAAACAGTTAATTGAGAAAGGAACCATCGAGTTTCAACAGATCCAAGATTTAGTCGAGGAAATCTATCAGTTAGGTTCTTTGAATAGAATCTATGAGATCTTCGGCGGTTATGTCAATCGCAGTTTCGGTGTTGAAGTAACAAAGGCCGACGGCAAGGCCATGGATTACTTTGTCCGCAGATATCGCGCAACAACCACTGATGAAGATATCAGCTTTGAGCATAGAATCGTCACTTATGCCATCGAACACGGCTGCGACCTTGCCGCCGGCGTTATGAAAACGCCAACAGGTGAAACCTTCGTCAAAATCCCCTGGAAAACGGAGGAAGCAACCTTGGTTTACCCCTGGGCCATCTCGGAATACCTTTACGGAGAAGACCCCTACGACTGGGTCAACAACGAACTGAAACCCGGCGAATACGCCAGTATGGCAAGGGCATTGGCAAGATTTCACGCCAGCAGCAAAGGCTTTGAAGGCGGTGTCAAGTCCGAACCCCAAATTTATAAATTCCTTGATGTCAAAAAAGATTACTTCATTCACCTTTTCGATGGGAAACCTGTTTCCAAGATGGATTGCTATGTCAATTCCTATAACAAGCATCTTAACTATGTTCTCTCCATGTGCGACAAGGCAAGAAAAGGGATGGCAGACTCCGGTATGCATGAAGAGGGTAAAGGTACCAAAGTCGCCTGCCATAGTGATTATCACGTTTCCAACGTCAAATGGAAAGACGGCGAATGCTGCGGTATTTTCGACTTTGACTGGACAAAAGAAGATTACCGTCTTGGTGATATCGGCTATTCCCTTACGATTTCCATCGCTTCCTGGGACGCGATGGAAGACGGCACCATCGATCTGAAAAAAGTCAGAGCGTATATGAAAGGCTACTGCGATGCTACCAAAGAAATCGACGTGCTTCCCGAACTCAGCGCCGAAGAAAAGAAAGCGTTCCCCTATATGGTTCTTGCCGGCGCCATCTACCTTTTCCATTGGAGTACCGATTATGCCCATGATTGGGAAAACCTCAACAACTTCGAATATGCTTACTACGTAAATCACCTCATCAAGACGATCCACTTTGTAGAAGATCATATTGACGACCTTTATCAATTGATCTGTTCCCTCTAAAAAATCCCATAACAATCAAATAGGAGGCTACCCAATAATTGAGCAGCCGGCCTCTCACACCACCGTGCGTACTGTATAATATTTTTATTGTTGTACGGACAGGAGAACAAGCGTTTTTTAAAAAAATTCAGCCTATGATTACAAAATTTACTTTCGTAATCATAGGCTCTTCTCATCATATGATTCGTGTACGAAATAAATACCATCATTTTTAACACAAAAAAGAATTACCAAAAAGGGTCATGCCCTTTATGGTAATTCAATATGGTGCGGCAGATGGGACTTGAACCCATACGCTCTCGCACACGCCCCTCAAACGTGCCTGTCTGCCTATTCCAGCACTGCCGCATAAAAATATGGTATCTTTTTTTCAATTATAGCAGATTGGTGCGAAAAATCAATGCCGCGTTTTACAAAATCCGCCCATCTTAGCACAAAAATGCAAAAGCAAAACCCGAACTTCTCCATCCAAAGAAGAAGTCCGGGGTTTTAGTACGGCAATCGGCATAAAATCAAATAATAAATGGAAATTTTAACCTGCTTATTCCCGAAATATCCTGGGTATGTTATTTGAGAACTTCGAAGCGGGTAAAGACCGTAGCTGCCTCGGCCCGGGTCGATGTAGTTTGCGGCCGAAAGGAACCGTCATTGTAACCACGGAGCAAGCCGGCTTTTTCAGCAGCTTCTACATATGTTTTTGCCCAAAAAGCAACCTTGTCCAGGTCAATGAAGGCTTTGCCGCTTCCCTGATCTGTTGACAGGGTGATACCTGCATAGTCCGCATAAACCACAATTATTTTCGCCATTTCCTGACGGGAGATTCCCACGTTGGGGGAAAAGGCCTGATCCGAAATTCCGGAGATGATGCCCTTATCATAGGCCCAATTTACAGCCGGCGCATACCAAGCTCCCTGTTTCACGTCGGTAAAATGGGAAGCTCCTTGATAGGAAGAAAGATCCGCTCCGTCAAGGCGGGCTAAAACCGTAACGAACATTGCCCGACTCATCTTTTCATTGGGATCAAAGCGATCTCCACTTACGCCTTTAAAGAGACCGCGATTTACCATGTTGACGATATTGTCGTAGAACCAATCACTTTTCTTCACATCGCTGAAAGGGTTTTCCCATTCCGTCACGGTAATATTGAAATCCTGGGTATAGTCGCCGGTTTGAGAAGTACCGTTGACGATTTTCGCGGTCACCGTTACCGTTCCAGCCGCCATAGTGGTGAGAACATTGCCCTTGATCACTGCTTTGGTCGTACCCGCGTCCTTCACGCTCCAAAGGATGGTTTGGTTCGTCGCGTTGGCCGGTTCCACATTGCCGGCGAGCGTAAGATTCGT
>CALFRX010000176.1 GCA_937919295.1 uncultured Peptococcaceae bacterium
GACGTCGATGCCGGCGCTCTCCATGGAGGGCCGGGTCACCGTACATTTTTTGGGAGGGGCGGGCTTTTTACATTCCGTACAGAGGCTGCAGGGCCCGGCCCAGTAAGCAAAGGCCTTGTAGTAACCGGCCTTAAAGGCCATCTTCTCGGCGGACAGCATCAGCCGCTGAAAATCCCCGGTCGGCGGCTGTCCCTCAATGAGCAGGGCCCGCTTATACTCACCCAAACGCGTTGCGGTCTCGCCATAGACGGGGCTATGGGGCGGACAGCACTTTTCCCCATAGGTGGAACAGCCAAAGCGGCAGTGATCCCTTACCCAGGCGGCCACCACCACGGCAGCGGGATCCATGGGTGTGAAAGAGCGGATATCGAGTTTTCTCAATTCGCCAATGAGCTGATCTTCTCTCGTCAGGGCCAGCTTGGAGAAGGCATCAGGCACTTTGGCTACAAATACCACGGAAAACTCATCGTTCAGGGGCACCCGAGGCGTGACCGAAAGCTGGCGCTCCCCGCAAAAAGCCACGAAGGCGGCCTCATCGAGGAGGTTGATGGGCTTTTGCTCCTGGCAGGCCCGGTAGAGAGCCACAGCTCCGTTTAAGCCGCAATGGCCTCCAAAACGGCCCACCACGCCGACGAGGCCTCTCTCGGTGCAGCGATGAAGGACCTCCTCATCGAGATGACCGGCGAGGACGAGGGGAGCAGGGCCGTCAACCGCTGCACCGGGAACAGCGAAGGGGAAGTCCGTTGTAACCGCGAGTTCCGCCCCGGTATCACCCAGGAGTAAGGCCAGCCGAGACCAGAGAAAATCAGCGTTGACCGCTGGGAAGCCACCGGAATAATGGGGCGACGACGGCACCAAGTATTTGGCGGCCACCGGAGCATTGGCGATGCAGCCGTCCCCGAGGATCAGCAGGCCCGCACAGCGGAGTACCTCGAGAAAACAATCCGCTTCCCGTTCATCGGCGGAGATCAGAGCCTTAATCTTAGCAAGAGGCAGATTTTCTCCAATGGCGCCGAAAAGATTCAGAGCCAAGGCTTGTTCCAGCAGAGGCTGCACTTCACATAGGGCGCCGTAGGAGGCAATCAAATCATAATCGTCGTTTTGATAATCAATCTTCACGGAATTCACGCTCCTCTCGTTCCAACAAAGTGATGATGCGTCCGGCCGCCGCCTCGTTGGCAGCGAGGATCACGGCGATCTCTTCCTTGCGAATCTGATCCAGATGGACACCGGCGCTGACTACGACGTTCCCCGGAAAGTCCTCAGAAAGGGCCTTTGCCAGAGGTTCTGTCAGACACTTTTCTTCGTGACCCAAAAAGACCTGAGTCGTCACACTGCCCCCGGCAGCGGCGGAAACAGCGCCCAGATGATCGCTGCCCCCGCTGATGTGGATCAGCAGGTCAGGGCCAAAGCACCGGATTTCGTAACAGAGGGCCGTGCGGCCCCTGCCGGTTTCATACTTCATGATGTTTCCCCCTGCCAGCGTAAATAGAGCTTATGGGGGATGCCCAGCAGATCCAGGGCCTTACCCACGCTCTGATCCACAAGGTCATCGATGGTCTGGGGCTGATGGTAGAAGGCCGGCAGCGGCGGCAGGATGATGCCACCAGCCTCGGTCACCGCGGTCATGTTGCGCAGATGAATCAGGCTCAAAGGTGTTTCCCGAACCATCAGGATCAGGGGGCGGCGTTCCTTTAAGGCCACGTCGGCACCGCGGATCGTGAGGTTATCGCTGAAGCCGTTGGCAACGGCCGCCAAAGTCTTGACGGTGCAGGGGGCCACCACGGTGGCGTCGATGCCATAGGAACCGCTGGCCACCGCTGCCGCCAGATCCTCCTCATCATAGACGACGTCGGCCATGGCTTTGACTTCCGTCACGGTGTAGGAGGTTTCCAAGGCAATGGTCTTCTCCGCCCAGCGGCTCACGATCAGGGAAACGTGGTGTCCCTCCTGTTTCAGCACGGTGAGGAGGCGGATGCCGTAGATGTCGCCGGTAGCACCGGTAAGGGATAAAAGAATCTTCATCGGGTCTCTCCTCTTTTTCTGATCGTGGCGGCCAGGTCAACACCGTTTTCCGTGATGACGACGGCGTAGTCAGCCAAAGCTTTCTCTTTGGAGATGATCCCATCGAGGACATCTTCATAAACCTTTTCCGGGGGCCGCTGTTGAGGATCGCCCCAGCCGCCGCCGCCGGAGGAGTGGAGCAGAACCTGATCGCCTTTGGCCACCTTCCGGGGGGCCTCCTTGCCACCGAGAACCGAAGCTACGCCGTCATGGACAAAACTGCCGCTGTTGAGGCTTCCCTCCCTCCCGCCACTTAAGCCGTAGGGAGCAAATTTCAAGCCGTTACCAAAATTGACCAGGTGGCTGCTATCGTCGTAAAGTGTAAAACCATAGCGCATACCGGCGCCGCCGCGGTACTCTCCTGCCCCGGCGGTGTCCATCTCCATTTCGTGATAGAGGGTGATCAGGGGATACTGAACCTCGTTGGATTCGATATCCGGTGTCTTGACGCCGCCGAAGTTGGAGAGGGGGGACATATAGGATTTGCCGTCATAGCCCTTCATGGCGCCGCCGCTGCCCAGGGAGCAGAAGGAAAAGCCCACGTAATAGCGGTTGTTCCGGGGATCGACGCCGTAGTAGTTGGGACCGTTGTAGCTGCTGTAACCGGCGCAGACCCGGTCGGGAACAGCCTGGTTCAGGGCGGCAAAGATGGTGCCGATGATTTCGCTGGCCGGTGAAAGGGTGCAGAAGGTCATGGGCGCCGGTTCATGGGGATTAACCAAGGAACCCTCGGGCAGGTTCACCTCGACGCAGCGAAAAGCCCCACCGTTTCTGGGGATTTCCGGTCCCAGGAACCAAAGCACAGCGATGCCCGCCGCCGAGGAGGCCGTCACCACCGAGGTATTGATGAAACCCACCACCTGGTTATCGGTGCCACTGAAATCCACCAGCAGTTGGTCGCCGCTGATCCTGACGGTGACCGCGATCTTCACCGGTTCCTCCTGAAAACCGTCGTCGTCGACAAAGCCCTGGGCCTCATAGCTGCCATCGGGGATTGCGGCGATGGCTTTTCTGGTCAGGATCTCGGTCTGGGCCAGGCTCTCGGCAACGGCCTTTTGCAGCGCTGAGGCTGAGTAGGTCTCCACCATTTCGGCAATGCGCCGGACCGCGATGCGATTGGATCCCATCTGGGCCAAAAGGTCGCTCTCCAACATCTCCGGGTTGCGGGTGTTGAGGAGGATCAGCCGGAAGACCTCCTTATTCATCCGCCCCCCACGCACCAGCTTGGTCGGGGGAATGCGGATGCCCTCCTGGAAAATCTCGGTGGCACGGGGGTTATAGCTCCCCGCCGTGGAACCGCCGATATCGCCGTGGTGGGCCCGGCTGACGCAGAAGAGCAGCAGTTCCCCGCCGCTAAAGACCGGGGTGATGATGCCGATGTCGGGAAGGTGGTTGCCACCGTCGTAGGGGTCGTTGATGATGAAGACATCGCCGTCAACGATGTCCTCTCCGTAGCGACGGAGCACGGCCTTAACGCTGAAGGAGCCCGCTGTGGCCAGGATGGGGATACCGCTGAGTTGGGAGACCAACTCCCCTTTGGCGTCACAGATGCAGCAGGCGAAGTCACAGGCCTCGGCAAAGATCGGGGAGTGAGCGGCATGCTCCAGAGTCAGGCCCATTTCCCCGGCAATAGCATCGAGGCGGTTTAAAATCACGGTGCGGCGGATAATCTCTTCACTTTGTGCTGTCATGATTCCCATCTCCTTTCTCCCAGATGGCGATGACGCCTGTTTTGCTGAGGCTGGCCCGAGCGCCCGCGGGGATCAGCGCCGTAGTGTAGTCCGTCGCGATCAGGGCGGGGCCGTCGAGGTCTCTTCCCTGCCCCAGCGCCCCGGGGCGGCAGAGAGGAACGGTCAGAACGGTATCGCTGCCAAAGGGAGCACCGCAGACCACGGTTTTTTGCCGTTCTCCCGGGGCAGCGTTAAAGGCAAAGAGCTGGTTTTCACCGCCTTTTTCAAAACAGGCCAGCTGAAAGTCGATAATCTCCCAGGCTTTGGCCGCCTCGGCATAGCCGTAGATGGCCTCGTGGCGGTCATGGAAGGCCTTACTCAACTCCCCGGGGGCTTTGCCATAAGCATCCTGCCAGGGAACGCTGAGCTCATGGTGCTGGCCGATATAGCGCATCTGGGCAGTAACGCGAAAGCTCCGGCGGTCAGAGGGAACGCCGAGACGGTCAAGACCAAGGTGTCCCGCGGTTTTCATTTCGGTGAGAACTTTGGCGATAGCGGCAGCATCAAAGTTCCCCTCCTCCATGAGGACGCTGCGGGAAAAATCGCAACGGTGGGCGGCATTCATCATGCCCCAGGCGCAGAACACCGGCGACGTCGCCGGAAAGAGCACCTCCCGCATTTTGAGGGTCTTCATGATGTGAACCGCGAAGAGAGGAAAGGCGCCGCCGGCGCTGATCAGGCTGTAATCACGGACGTCCCGACCCTTGGCCACAGTAACCAGGCGGATGGCGTCGGCCATCTTTTCCGCGGCCACCGAATAGACCATGCACGCAGCGCTGAGGACGTCGACGCCCAGGGGGACGGCGACTTTAGCAGCCATAGCGGCAGCGGCGGCCTCCCGGTCCAGTTTCATTCTGCCCCCCAGGAAACCATCTTCGTCGAGGAGGTCAAGGAGCAGCAGGGCGTCGGTGATGGTGGGTTCCGTACCGCCCCGGCCATAGCAGACCGGGCCGGGCCGGGAACCCGCCGAGTCGGGGC
>CALFRX010000177.1 GCA_937919295.1 uncultured Peptococcaceae bacterium
TACTGTCCTCGGTTGCCTCTTCTGCCTCCGATCAGACTGCTCATCAAACACTGTCCCGAATAGCTGATGCAGAGCGCGCCGTGGCAGAAGACCTCCAATTCCAGGGAAGGAACTTCCCGATGAATCAAGCGGATCTCATCTAAGGTCATTTCTCTGCTTAGAATAACCCGTTTAAAACCGTAAGCGTAAGCCCATTGCGCGCCGCGTACATTGTGAATCGTCAGCTGGGTGCTGCCGTGCAAGGTTAAATCCGGCAGGATTTTTTTCACGAGCCCCGCCAAACCGATGTCCTGTAGGATCAGACCGTCTATGCCGAGATCGTAAAGAAACTTCGCGTAATCGAGGGCTTCCGGCATTTCCTCGTCGGCGATCAATGTATTCAGGGTTACGTATACCCGGATACCCAGTTTTTTACAAAGCTTTACCGCCGCGCGCATTTCACTTTCGTTAAAATTACCCGCGCCGGCCCTGGCGCCATAGCGATTCCCGGCAAGATAAACGGCATCGGCGCCGTTGGCGGCGGCGGCTTTCAACGATTCCGGTTTACCTGCGGGAAGCAGTAATTCGATATTACTCAATTTGAACTCTCCATTATTTTTTGCCCTTTTGCAAGGGGACGAAGCAGCGGCCCTTGATTTGCCGCGGTTTTCCTGCCGAACAACAGCTTTAAACGCAAGTTAAAATTCCAGTTTGGCGACTTCGCCGCGGAAATTCTCGTAGTCTTCTTCGAGTTTTCTGTATTCGTCAAGCAGTTCCATAGAAATCAGCACAGCGGCTTTGACGACAGTAAGAGCGGGGTTTTCCCCCCGCATGGCGCTGATCTTATGGTCGATTGTTTCCGCCAGGTTTTTTAGGTACGCCTCATCCTGATCGGATTTAAGATAAAAACTCTGTCCGCCGACGGTTACGGCTAATTTTTTTTGTTCCGCCATCACGTTCTCCTTTCACTTTTCATCAGGAACGAAGGACGATGTTATATTGCTGATGTAGCGTTTTCTTGATGTTTTCCACGACTGCGCCGATCTCTTCCGCTTTCAGCGTTTTTTCCTTTGCCCTGAAGACCAGGTTATAAGCAAGGCTTTTTTTACCGCTTTCAACGCGGTCGCCCTGATAAATATCGAAAAGTTCCACGGTTTTCAGATATTCTCCCCCCGCGGCGGCAATGGCCTCTTCGATGTCGGCGGCGGCCAGACCGCCATCGGCAACAAAGGCCAGGTCAATTTCAACGGCGGGGAATTTGGAGATTGCTTCATAAACAATCTCTTTTTCCGCTAAAGAAATAAGGGTATCTAAGGCAAGCTCAAAAACAACTGCTTTTTGCGGTAAGTCGTAATTTTGGGCGACGGTGGGATGAAGTTCCCCCAGGTAACCGATGACTTCGCCGTCAAGTAAAAGACTGCAACTTCTGCCGGGGTGCAAAAAAGGTTCGATCTTTTCCGTGCCGACGCTCAACCCATCAATTCTTAGCAGGGAGAACAAGTTTTCCACCACGCCTTTTAAATAATAGAAATCTTTAACGACCTTTTCCCCGTTCCAACCTTTGCTGAAAGCGCCGCTTACGACAGCCGTCAACAGCGGTTTTTCCAGGGGCAGTTTTTCGCGATCCGTGGGAATATAACCGCTGGCGAGCTCAAAAAGGGAAAGGTTAAGGTTCCTGCGGTTCATATTTCTGGCGGCAGTTGCCAATACCCCCGGTAAAACCGTGGTACGCACAACGCCCTGTTCGTCACTGAAAGGATTCATAATCTTAACGCTCTGCCTGCGGTAATCGTCCCCGGGCAGTTGTAGCAAATCATAATGCTTTTGATTCATAAAACTGTAGGTGATCACTTCCGAAAAGCCCATGGCAACCATGATCGTTTTGATCTTATCGGTCACCCGCTGGCTTTTATTCTTTTTCCCTTCGGTCATCTGTCCCACGGGGAGCGTGGCCGGAATTTTGTCGTAGCCGTTTAACCGGGCCACTTCTTCGATGAGATCCACTTCCCGCTCAATATCCATACGGTAATGGGGCACGGTGACACGAAGACCGCCGGCGATGGCTTGATGGGAGAAGGCCAAAGCGTCCATTATCCCGATCATGGTGTCATCGTCAATTTCCACGCCAATGGTTTTTCTGGCGTGTTCAAAAATCATATCGACCTTTTTCTCAGGGAAATCCCCTGTGTAGGAGTCGAGGGTACCTTCTACCAAGACACCGCCGGCCAGTTCACAAAGAAGCTGGCAGATGCGAGTAGAGGCCTGTTCCACCCCGGCTATATCAATGCCTTTTTCAAAGCGAGAGGCGGCTTCCGAGGCGAGTCCTAATTTCCTGGAGGTCAGACGGATCGACTTTGGATAGAAAGCGGCGCATTCAATTAAAATATTCTTTGTCTCAGGGGTGATTTCCGTATTCTGTCCGCCCATAATACCTGCCAGTGCCACCGGTTTTTGGC
>CALFRX010000178.1 GCA_937919295.1 uncultured Peptococcaceae bacterium
GCTCTTCCGATCTGCCTCTGTATTTTTCAATGATGGTTTCCGCGATACTCTTCGGCACCTCTTCGTAGTGACCGAACTGCATCACGTAAGTGCCTCTGCCCTGGGTCTTGGAACGGAGATCGGTAGCGTAACCGAACATTTCCGAAAGCGGTACAACGCCGCGGATGGTCTGCATTCCCTTGGCTGCGTCCATCCCTTCCAAACGGCCCCGGCGGGAGTTGATGTCGCCGATCACCTCACCCATATAATCTTCGGGAACAACGACTTCTAATTTAAAAATCGGTTCTAAGAGAACGGATTTGGCTTTGGCTGCGGCCTCTTTAAAGGCCATGGAACCGGCCACCTTAAAGGCCATTTCCGAAGAGTCGACTTCGTGATAGGAACCATCGATCAAAGTTGCCTTGATGTCCACCACAGGGAAGCCGGCCAAAACGCCGTTCTCGATGGCTTCTTTGATCCCCGCCTCTACCGGAGGAATGAATTCCTTGGGCACGACACCGCCAACGATCTTGCTTTCAAAGACAAAGCCGCTGCCGGGTTCTAAGGGTTCAAATTCCACCACACAGTGTCCGTATTGACCGTGACCGCCGCTCTGGCGAACAAACTTGGCGTTGGCCGTGGCTTTTGCCCGGAAGGTTTCTCTGTAAGCAACCTGAGGCTTGCCGACGTTGGCGTCAACGCGGAACTCTCTTAAAAGACGGTCGATGATGATTTCCAAATGCAGCTCACCCATACCGGAAATGATGGTTTGACCTGTTTCTATATCAGTATGGACGCGGAAGGTGGGATCTTCTTCCGAAAGTTTCTGCAAAGCGAGACTCATCTTTTCCTGATCCGCCGTGGTTTTCGGCTCGATGGCCACATCAATGACGGGTTCAGGGAAATCCATGCTTTCCAATACCACCGGATGCTCGTAAGAGCAGAGCGTATCGCCGGTGGTGGTAAACTTCAGACCGACGGCGGCGAGAATATCGCCGGCGTAACATTCATCAAGGTCTTCCCGTTTATCGGCATGCATTTGTAAAAGACGACCGATTCTTTCTTTTTTATCCTTGGTAGAGTTGTAGATGTATGACCCGCTTTTCAGCACACCGCTATAGACACGGAAAAAGGTCAGCCTGCCCACAAAGGGGTCGGTGATGATCTTAAAGGCCAAGGCGGAGAAGGGTGCGTCATCACTGGATTCTCTCACCGTATCCTCTTCGGTATCGGGATCAACGCCGCCAATGGCGGGAATATCGGCGGGAGAAGGCAAATAGTCGATAACGCCGTCAAGAAGCAGCCGCACGCCTTTGTTTTTAAAAGCGGAACCGCAAAACACCGGCGTCATATGAACGTTGACGGTGGCCTGACGAATTACTGTCTTGATCTTTTCCATGGGAACGTCTTCGCCTTCGAGAACCAATTCCATCAGCTCGTCATCGAAATCGGCCAAGGCTTCCAGCATCTTTTCGCGATACTCTTCAGCCTGAGCCTGATATTCCTCGGGAATCGGCTGGTTTTCAGCAATTTCGTTGTTGTTATATAAAGTCGCGGACATCTTCACCAGATCGATAATACCGCAGAATTTCTCTTCTGAACCGATGGGCAGCTGAATGGGGACGGGATGGGCGCCTAAGCGCTCTTTGATCATGTTGACACCCCGTAAAAAGTCGGCACCGACACGGTCCATCTTATTGATAAAAGCAATTCTGGGAACGCCGTAACGATCCGCCTGTCGCCATACGGTTTCCGACTGGGGCTGTACGCCGCCAACGGAACAGAATACGGCAACAGCGCCGTCAAGCACTCTCAGGGAGCGTTCCACCTCTACAGTAAAGTCCACATGCCCGGGCGTGTCAATGATGTTGATACGATGATCCTTCCAGATACAGGTGGTTGCGGCGGAGCTAATCGTGATCCCCCGTTCCTGTTCCTGTACCATATAGTCCATGGTGGCCGCGCCGTCATGGACTTCGCCGATGCGATGAACTTTACCGGTAAAATAAAGCATGCGTTCGGTTGTTGTTGTTTTGCCGGCATCGATGTGAGCCATAATGCCGATATTTCTTGTATTGCCTAAGCTATACTGTCTCATTGATTCCTCCGAACGAATTCCTTACCATCTGAAATGCGCAAAAGCCCTGTTGGCTTCCGCCATTTTGTGGGTATCCTCTCTCTTTTTCACAGACGCGCCAGTACTGTTGGCGGCATCCATCAATTCTGCGGCTACTTTTTCTTCCATGCCTTTGCCGCCCCGTTTTCTTGCGTTCATCACGAGCCAACGAATTCCCAAAGTCTGACGTCTGTCAACGCGGACTTCAATGGGAACCTGATAGTTGGCGCCGCCGACGCGGCGTGCTTTAACTTCCAGAACAGGCATAACGTTGTTCATGGCTTCTTCAAAGACTTCCATGGGATCTTTATTCGTTTTTTCTTTAATTATCGCGAAAGCGTCGTAAACGATTTTTTCCGCCGTGCTCTTTTTTCCATCGAGCATAACCTGGTTGATAAATTTAGTCAAAACGACACTGTTATGTACCGGATCCGGCAGTACTTCGGTTCGTTTGATTTTTCCCCTTCTGGGCATTTGGCTTCCTCCTTTTATTACGAAATCATCGTAATCATCATCTCGTGTTGCTTATTTTGCGGCTGCTTTTGCTTTCGGGCGTTTTGCGCCGTACTTGGAACGGGCTTGACCACGGTCAACGACGCCTGCTGCGTCCAGCGTACCACGGATGATGTGGTATCTCACACCGGGAAGGTCTTTTACCCTGCCGCCACGAATAAGAGTAACCGAGTGCTCCTGAAGGTTATGGCCGATGCCGGGAATGTACGCCGTGACTTCCATAGAATTGGTCAGACGAATTCTGGCGACCTTTCTCAATGCAGAATTGGGTTTTTTGGGAGTCGTCGTATAAACTCTGGTGCATACACCACGTTTCTGCGGGCATTCTTTCAATGCCGGCGCGTCGGATTTCTTTTCCGAAACCTCTCTGCTGTTCCTCACTAATTGGCTAATGGTAGGCAAAATTCCACCTCCTAATCATGTTTAAAATTTTATATAATCTTAACTTTTTGACAGTAATTTATAATATCCCGGCGGAGGCTGCGGCAACTTTGATGCCGCAGCACTCCCCGAGTTTCTTCATATCTTCTACCGTAACGACTTCCACTCCGTTTTCTTCGCATAAAACGAGGAGCGGCTTTACCACTTCAGGATTGGCGTCACGGGCAACGAAAACAGCTTTACACTGGTGTTTTTCCACCATGCGCAGCGTTTCTTTGGTACCGACCACCTTATCCGCGGTCAATAACGCTAAAACGTCCACTGAAAACCTCCTAAAAGGGCATAGCAAACCTACCCGCTAAAACACGTGTATTGCCAGTATATCACCGTCAATCTTCGTTGTCAAGCAAAAAGTTATTGCCTCCTTCGGTGCCTTGAGCCGCTGCTTCCGGCGGTGAAGCAAGGATGGCGGTCACATCAATGGCACTGCTTTCGTCCCCTTCATGGACGGGCCGGTGATTCAAGCCACCGGTAACCTCGATACCGCGATAGCGGGCCATACCGGTGCCGGCGGGAATCAGTTTCCCTAAAATCACGTTTTCCTTCAACCCGATCAGCGGATCGACCTTACCTTTGATCGCAGCGTCGGTCAAAACCCGCGTGGTTTCCTGGAAGGAAGCGGCGGAGAGGAAGGAGTCCGTGGCCAAGGCGGCCTTGGTGATCCCCAAAAGCGTGGGCAACGCGATGGCAGGCTCTTTGCCCTTGGCGATGAGCTGCTGATTCGTCTGTTCGAACTCATTGCGGTCCACCAAAGCGCCGGGGAGCAGAATCCCGTCGCCGGCTTCTTCGATCTTGACCTTTTTCAGCATCTGCCGAATCATGATTTCGATGTGCTTATCGTTGATATCCACACCTTGGAACCGATAAACGCTCTGTACTTCCTTTAGCAGATAGTAGTGAACGCCTTCGACACCCTGGATTTTCAAAACGTCGTGAGGATTGATGGAGCCTTCGGTCAGCGCGTCGCCGACATTGACGTAATCCCCGGCCTGCACTTTGAAACGGGAGTTGAAGGGCGCGATGTAGGAGGCGAGTTCCTCGCCTTTGTCCGTAATCACGAGCTTCTTCTGGTTTTTATACTCTTCCACGCTGATGGTACCGGCCACTTCGGTGATGATCCCCTGATATTTCGGTTTTCTCGCTTCGAATAGTTCTTCGACACGGGGAAGACCCTGGGTAATATCATCTCCGGCGACACCGCCGGTATGGAAGGTACGCATGGTAAGCTGGGTGCCGGGTTCGCCAATGGACTGGGCGGCAATGGTGCCCACGGCTTCGCCGATGTCCACCATAACGCCGGTGGCAAGGTTTCTGCCGTAACATTTCCGGCAAACGCCGTAGCGGCTGGTACAAGTCAAGATGGAACGAATATGGATTTTCCGTTCTTCCTTGGGCAGGGTTTCCATATAAGCCATGATCCGTGGCAATTCCTTGTCGGTGATTTCGTCCCCGGCAGCCACGAAGATTTCGCCAGTATGCCGGTTAACGATATCGCTGGCAGCCACACGGCCCTCGATGCGTTCGGAAAGCGGTTCAATGTTGGGGATTTCTTCGACCCAAAGACCGTCGTCGGTACCGCAGTCGTCTTCTCTGACAATGACTTCCTGGGCCACGTCGACGAGGCGGCGGGTGAGATAACCGGAGTCGGCAGTACGGAGCGCCGTATCCGCCAGCCCTTTTCTGGCGCCGTGGGTGGAAATGAAGAATTCGAGAATATTGAGACCTTCGCGGAAATTCGCCTTAATGGGCATGTCGATGATCTTCCCGGAGGGATCTGCCATCAGACCGCGGGTACCGGCCAGCTGACGAATCTGCTGGACATTACCGCGGGCCCCGGAGTTGGCCATCATGTAGATGGGGTTGAAGGGATCCAAGGTTCCCATGAGCTCGGCGGTGACGTCATCGGTGGCTTTGTTCCAGATCGAAATAACCTTATTGTAGCGTTCTTCTTCCGTAACGAGACCGCGGCGGAAGAGTTCTTCTACCTTATTGACATCGGTGTCGGCCTGATCCATAATGATCTTTTTCTGCGGCGGCACTTTGATATCTTGTAGACCAATGGTGATTCCCGCCTGGGTTGAGGTGGAAAACCCCATGGATTTGATGCCGTCTAAAAGCTTTGCCGCCTTGGAAATGCCCATCAGACGCACGCAACGATCGACGATATTACCCAAAACCTTCTTTGTAATGGTGCAGTTATAAAAGCCCATTTCCTTGGGGATTGGAATATTATAGTTGAATTTCAGGCGCCCCACGGTGGTTTTTAATCGTGCGGGCAAACCGTTCTCTCTCATTTCGAATTCCTTGACCTGCTTTTCAACCATCATATAATCCCAGCCCTCTGGTTTGATGATTTCGATTTCAGCGTGAAGATCCAAGTCGCCGACCTCGTAAGCCATGTAGGCCTCATCGTAAGAGTAGAAGCTTTTGCCTTCCCCCTTGGCC
>CALFRX010000179.1 GCA_937919295.1 uncultured Peptococcaceae bacterium
CAAATGGCTCAAAAGCGTCTGGAGCAGAATCATCAATAAGAGCGCCCATACAAAAGGCAGCAGGCTGATCTACAAAGATTTGAATCTCCTTTCCAGTATCTTGCGGGATCAGGTCACCGACGCCGTCACGAGAATCATTGTTAATGATCAGGAAACCTATGACGCCGTCATCGATGGGCTACAGTTTTTCCCCGGGGATTATAAACAAAAAGTCGTGATCGCCGATATGATGCGCATTTTTGACGACTATGACCTTTTTGAGGAAATCAAAAAAGCCGGTAAACGCAAAGCTTGGCTGCGCAACGGCGGCTACATCGTGATCGACAATACCGAGGCCCTCACTGCCATCGATGTGAACACCGGCAAATATGTGGGTACCACCAATCTTGAAGATACGGTGGTCAACGCCAATATCGAAGCCGTGGAGGAAATCGTCCGCCAGGTGCGATTGCGGAACATCGGCGGCATCATCATCATCGACTTCATCGATATGGAAAAAGAAGAAGACCGGGAAAAGGTGATGGAAGCCTTGAGCAGAGAGCTGAAAAAGGATCGGGTCAAAACCAATATCCTCGGTCTGACCCAGCTGGGACTCCTCGAAATGACCCGCAAAAAAACGGGACATGGCTTGAACCAGATGATGGATCGGGAATGCGGCTGCTGTGATGGACGGGGCAGACTGTATAACGACTCCATGGTCTGTTTGGAAATCCGTCATAACGTCAACAGGGAAGCTGTCGCCACGGCGGCGGACACCATTCGGGTGGAGACTTCGCCGGCCTTGATCCAGTATATCAAGTACAATAAATTGCAAAATAAATGGGAAAAGGAATCGGGCAAAAAAATCGTCCTTGCAGGCAACGATAAATTCTGTCATGGGTTTACCGTAAGGCCTATCTTTAACGAATGAAAAACGAATATCCTGCGGCCGCTCCTCCCGCTTCGGCGGTAGAGCGGCGGCTTAAAACGAAAATATCCCGCCGCCGATCCGGCGGTTTTTTTATGGCAGGCCTTTCGATTTACTTTTCAAATTCGATATGTTATAATCTCTTTATTAAAGTTTTTACGTAGGATTACGGAGGTGTAATCATGGTCAATACGGTTGTTAACGAAACGGGGACCGTCGTGATAGCGCAGACGGCCATTGCCCAGATCGCTTATAAAGCTGTTTCCGAATGTTTTGGTGTCATTGGTATGCCGGCCCAGAATCTCGCCCAGTTTTTACGGGGAGAGGGGGCCAACAAGGGTATCGAAGTAAAAATCAAAGAAAACGGCATCCATATTATGGTACAAATTCAGGTACTGTACGGCACCAAAATCTCGGAAATTGCCAAGAATATTTCCGACGCGGTACTTTATGCCGTAGAATATGCCACCGGCATGAGGGTGGAAACCCTCGAAATCAAAATTGCCGGTATCCGTGTTGTGGAATGAGGAGGATCTCTTTTATATGAAGGAATTGGAATCGCTGAATGCCGCTCTGTTGCTGCAGTTTTTTCGCTATGGGGAAGCCGCGCTGACAGGGCATAAAGATGAAATAAACGCGCTAAACGTCTACCCTGTTCCCGACGGTGACACCGGTACCAATATGGGATTAACCATCAAAAGCGCTGTCAAAAACCTTGACGATACGATGTCGGTGAAGGAGCTTTGCGCTGTAATTTCCCGGGGCGCGCTGATGGGCGCCAGGGGAAATTCCGGTGTCATCCTCTCTCAGATCCTCCGCGGTTTTACCATATTTTTCCAGAATCAGCCTGTGATCGACGCCACCGCTTTCGCCGCCGCCCTCCAAAAGGGCGTGGAAATCGCCTATAAAAGTGTATTGAAGCCGGTGGAAGGCACCATTTTGACGGTGGGCCGCAAAGCAGCAGAAGCCGCCGTGGTTGCCGCCAAAGAGGAAACGAATATCGTCGCTGTTTTAAACAGCGCCCTATCCGCCGGTAAAATTGCCCTAAATAATACACCCAATCAATTGGCGGTGCTGAAGGAAGCCGGCGTCGTCGATGCCGGCGGCAAAGGTCTGCTCTATCTCTTGGAAGGGGGACTCGCCGCCCTCAACGGGGAAGCGATGCCACTTTTTGGCGCCGAGGATGATTTGATCGTCAAAGATAAAACCGCCGCTTTCGCCGCCGAAATTCAGGAAAGCGAGATCAAATACCGTTACTGCACCGAATTGATGATCCACAACGCCAAAAAGGATTACGAGTATGCCAAAAAACACATCACCAAGGCTGTGGACGGCGACTCCCTGGTCTGCGTTGGCGACGAGGGGATTATCAAAATCCATTACCACAGCAACGACCCCGGTAAAATCATCAGTTTCGCCTTGACCATCGGCGAACTCTACGATATCAAAGTGGAAAACATGAAAGAACAGATGGCCCGGGAAGCCGCGGAAAAACGCGCTTT
>CALFRX010000180.1 GCA_937919295.1 uncultured Peptococcaceae bacterium
GCCGAGGTCATCCACGCCAAAAGCGAGGAGGACGCCTTAAAAGCCGCGAAAGCCATTGTTTCCTCCAATCTAGTGAAGACCGCTGTTTTCGGCAAAGACGCCAATTGGGGGCGGATCATCTGTGCCGCCGGTTATTCCGGCGCCGACTTTGATCCCCAAAAAGTCGATATTCAGCTATCGAGTTATACCGGCGAGTTTTACGTGGCCAAAGACGGTTGCGGCATTCCCTTTGACGAGGTTTACGCCGCAAAGGTGCTGTCGGAGGAAAACGTCAAAACCATCGTCGATCTGAAAGCCGGCGGATACAGCGGCAAAGCCTGGGGTTGTGATTTAAGCTATGACTACGTAAAAATCAACGCCGACTACCGCACCTGAGGCCCTCCGGCCGTCGATAAGCCGCATATAGCGGTGCTGCGAACAATAGAACGGACGCTTGAGTACCTTTTCGTACACGGCGCTCCCGCCCTATTGTTCGCAACACCGCTCTATACGACTTCTCCACGCCCTCTCTCTAAAGGCTGATCGCGGCGGAAATCCTCCCTGCGGACGCTCCATATCAACCTGGTATGATTCCACGTCCGTACTTCGGCTTTCCTTGCGCTAAGCCTTGATCGAACCTCAATTAGATAAATAAGGAAGAAGTTATTTTTATGACGGAATTCGATACGAATAATTTACAGAAAGTCCAGGTCTTCATTGAGGCCCTGCCCTATGTGCAGAAATTTCACGGCAAGACCATTGTCGTGAAATACGGCGGCAACGCCATGTTGAACGAGGAACTGAAAAACGCGGTCTTTGCCGATGTGATTTTAATGAATCTCATCGGTATCCGCACGGTTCTCGTCCACGGCGGCGGCCCTGATATTGAGGATTACCTGCGCCGTCTCGATATCAAGAGCGACTTTCAGAGCGGGCTGCGGATCACCGACAACGCGGTGATGGAAACCGTATCCATGGTGTTGGTGGGAAAGGTCAATCAAAATACGATCTCCGATATTAACCGTTTGGGCGGCAAAGCCGTGGGGCTTTCCGGCAAAGACGGCGCCATGCTGAAATGCGTGAAAAAATACGCCAAAATTAGTGCCGGCGACGAAGTCAAAAAAGTCGATATCGGCATGGTCGGCGAAGTGGAAAGTGTTGATTGCACCTTGATCAACAATCTTTTGGCTGAAAAATACATTCCGGTGATCGCCCCCATCGGCACCGATGAGAACGGTAGCACCTTTAATGTCAACGCCGACTCCGCCGCCGGTAAGATCGCCGCGGCCTTAGGTGCCATGAAACTGTTTCTCCTCACCGATGTGGAAGGCCTCTACCGCGATTTCAGCGACAAAGGGTCCCTGATTTCAAAGATGTCCGTTGATGAGGTTCCCGCCCTGATTGAGACCGGGACCATCAAAAAGGGGATGCTTCCGAAGCTGGAAAGCTGCGTCCACGCCATTGAGGGCGGTGTGGAAAACGTCCATATTATTGACGGCCGTGTTCCCCACAGTCTCCTGTTGGAGCTCTTTACCGACAGTGGCATCGGCACCATGCTGACAGGAGGAGAAAAGCATGACGGATTTTGAAAAAGACAAAGAGTTGATCATGGATACCTACGCCCGTTTTCCCATTACCATCACTAAGGGAAGGGGGCTTTTCGTCTATGATCGCGACGGTAAAAAATATTTGGACTGCGGTTCCGGTATTTCCGTAAACAACCTCGGCCATTGCCACCCCGCCGTGGTGGCGGCCATCAAAGAACAGGCCGAAACGCTGATTCACTGTTCTAACCTCTATTGGAGCGAGCCGCAGCTTGCCGTGGCCGCTTATCTCACGCAATACAGCGGTCTTGACCGGGTATTTTTCTGCAACAGCGGCGCCGAAGCCAACGAGGGCGCCATCAAACTGGCGCGGAAATACTTTTACGATCAGGGGAAAAGCGACAAATACGAAATCATCACCATGGAAAAATCATTTCACGGCCGCACTTTGGCGACCTTGACCGCTACGGGGCAGGGAAAGGTGAAAACCGGCTTCGCGCCGCTGCCCGAAGGGTTTCGCTACGTGCCGTTTCATGATCTAACGGCACGTAGCGAAACCCTTC
>CALFRX010000181.1 GCA_937919295.1 uncultured Peptococcaceae bacterium
CAGGGTAGTTGCTCGGCAAAGCGCTGGTGGTACGTGTATTCCCAAACGTTTTCCGCAGCGGAGACCATAAAATCGAGAATACCGTCGCAGATTTCCATGATATATTGCTGCAGTTCGTGATGACCGCCGGGAAAAAGCCGGGAAATAAAAGGTTCTTTGGCCGCCTGTTCCACGTAGAAAGTTAGGGGTAGTTCTTTCATCGTGGTGTTATAGTCGGGACAAGGATAAATCTGACCATTTTTTTCCAAGGCGTACAGCGCCTTATGATAGGCTTCGGGAAGAGTTTCCCCCTCAATATAGAACATTTTCATGCCGCTTCTCCTTTGGCTTTAAATTACTAAAATTTTAACACAATTTGCTGATTGTTACAAGGTTATGATTGTTTTTTTGCTCTGAATGGTGTATATTAAATAAGGCAGAAAATGAAAATGATCTGTCAGAAAATAGTAAACTACCGATAGAGCCCGCATGACAGCCGCGTTAGCCACTGGTGTTTGCCATTGGTTTTCACAGCCTTTTCGGGAAATCAGCGTTATGTTAAAATTGTTGAAAATGAGACAAAATAGGTTACAAAGAACGCTTTTACCTGGAAACAGTAGTTTACGGGTTTTTTCGATGGATTGTAATGAAAAAAGCATAGGGATTTGATCCATTCCTATCGTTAGGGATCATTGATGCGGACTGCTGCTGTCTTCGTTTCGAGCAGCGGTCTCCCGGATTCTTTTTCGCAGGAACTTTATCGCGGCCATGAGCGGTTAGTGCATTTCATTGCTTTGACGACAAGAAAAGGCTCCTTGAACCGGGGGAGGAAGCAAAACTCCGCCGGGTGAAATTCTGCTGGCTTGATTTTGAAAAGGATTGATCGGGAGTCGTTTAATGAATGGGTATATCATAAATAGGGGCGTCATCGTGATAGACTTCTTTTCCCCTAAAAAATAGGTTATGTTGGAAAGTGGAGGTTTGTTTATGAGGAGTATTAAAAAAAAGGAAGACAAGTTCTTTGATCTATTAAAGGAGTATATGTTGATGATCGACAAAAGTGTCGGTATCTATCACAGTATGATCCATGATTTCAATGATGTGGAAGCGAAAGCCAAACGCCTCGGCGAAATGGAAATGGAATGTGATAGAGAAGCCCATAAGATCATCGAAAAGTTACATACATCTTTTATCACACCATTTGACCGAGAGGATATTTTCATCATCGTCAAAACCATGGACGATATCGTCGATAACGTCGAGATGACCGCCGCGTGGTTTGTGATTTTCGATACAAAGCACCTGATTCCCGGCGCCGTTGAGATGGCGGATCTGCTGAAGGATACCGTTTCCGAGCTGTGCCGTCTCTTTGCCGCCTTGCCGGAATTCAAAAAGAACAGAAAAATACTTTACGAGAATATCATCGAAATCAATCGTTTGGAAAACGAAAGTGACGAAGTATATCGCCACAGTTTATACAAACTTTTCCGTGATGAGCAATCGCCTGTTGAAATTGTCAAATGGAAGCAACTGTTTGCGCTTATGGAGGATTCCATTGACGTATGCGAGAGCATCGCTCATCTAACGGAAGGGGTTGTGATGAAGCATGTTTAGTATTAGTCTCCTGATCGTTATCGCGACGGCCTTGATCTTCGAATTCATCAACGGCTTTCACGATACGGCCAATGCCATTGCTACTTCTGTCTATACCCGGGCGATATCCCCGGCGAAGGCTATCATACTGGCGGCGGTGATGAACTTTATCGGTGCCCTGGCCAGTGAAAAGGTCGCCATGACGATTTCCAGAGGATTGATTTTGGAAGAACCGGCGCAATACGTGATTTTGTCCGCCCTCATCGGTGCCATTGTCTGGAATTTGATCACCTGGTATATCGGAATGCCCAACAGCTCTTCCCATGCCCTGATCGGTTCTCTCGTCGGCGCTGTCATCATTGAAAACGGCGGCTTCGGCAATATCCTCTGGAGCGGTTTGCTCCAAAAAGTGGTAATTCCCTTGGTGACTTCACCCATCGTCGGCTTTTTCGTCGGTTTTTTGTTGATGAAGTGGCTTTACTTTCTGTTGCGTAACAAAACGCCCTTTTGGGTTAATCAAACTTTTTCCAAACTCCAGGTCTTATCAGCGGCTTTCGTGGCCTATTCCCACGGTAATAACGATGCCCAAAAGACCATGGGCATCATTACTTTGTCTTTGATCGGCGCAGGTGTCCTCGAAGGCGACGCTGGGGTGCCGCTGTGGGTGAAAATTGTTTGCGCCACAATGATCGCTTTGGGGACTTCCGTGGGGGGGTGGCGTATCATGCGTACCATGGGCTCAAAAGTA
>CALFRX010000182.1 GCA_937919295.1 uncultured Peptococcaceae bacterium
CCGCTATAAGAAGCTTTGGTTCACAAGCAAGTGCCCCAACGCCGGCGTTTGGTATACGACCTTTGCCCGTTGGGTTTTTCCGCTGCTCGCCGTTATCTTGCTGGTGAAGGTTGTACGCTCCCTGCTGCAGGCGGAAAACCCTGCCGAAGTTTGGGCTAATCTGCGCTTCCCTAACGGCAACCAAGTTCCGCTGACCCACTGGGAAAACGTCATTGGCCGGGCAAAGTCCGCCGACGTCATCGTGGCTTTCCCCACAGTATCGAGAAACCATGGCACCCTTGTCCGGGACGAAAACGGGGTATGGTACTATAATGATTTAAACTCCAAGAGCGGCTCGCTGATTAACAGTAAGCCGGTGACGGAAAAGACACCGATCTCTTTTGTGGATACCCTGACCATCGGTGGCGGCGATTTTAAACTGATGCCGGTGTCCGCCAAGGAGCGGCGGAAAAACGTCAAAAAACGGCTTTTCTTTTCCCGTCCCGAATCACCCTGGAGTGCTCTTCTGTTGTTGACGGTGTTTCAGTTTTTGGCGGCTTTTCAATTTATCGCCGCCTACGGCGCGGATTGCCCCGTGATGGCTCCTTTCTGTCTGCTTGGTCTCACTGTGGTGATGTGGGTTTATTATTTCGCCATGCGCGTCGTTCACCGTGTGGCTTTTGAGATGGAAACCATCGCGTTTTTCCTTTCGACGTTGGGTCTTTGCGTCTGCTCTACCGCGGCTCAAGGCGATATTTTTAAACAATTCGTGGCCATTTTGTTGGGGATCGTCCTGTTCCTGCTAATCAGCTGGTTTTTACAGGATCTAAATCGCTGCAAAAAGGTGCGTCTGCCCTTGGTGGTCCTCGCCGTGATCGCCCTTGGCATCAACCTGCTTTTTGGGAAGATCACCTATGGCGCGCAAAACTGGGTTTCCATCGGCGGCCTTTCGGTACAGCCTTCGGAATTGGTTAAGCTGGCCTTCGTCTTTGCCGGCGCGGCGACTTTGGACGAGTTGTTCCAAAAGGGTAATCTCACCTTATACGTGGTCTTTTCCGCCATCTGTTTCGCCGCCTTAGGAATCATGGGCGACTTCGGCACAGCGTTGATCTTTTTTGTGACCTTCGTCGTTATTTCTTTTCTGCGTTCTGGCGACTTTTCCAAACTGATTCTGATTTTGGGCGGCGCCGCTTTTGGCGGCATGATGATTTTACGTTTTAAACCATATATCGCCAGCCGTTTCGCGGCTTGGGGACACGTTTGGGAATACGCCAGCACCACCGGGTATCAGCAGACGAGAACCATGTCGGCGGCGGCCAGCGGTGGCCTGGTGGGTGTCGGCGGCGGTAACGGCTGGCTGCATACGGTGGCAGCCAGTGAAACCGACCTGGTTTTCGGGGTTCTCTCCGAGGAATGGGGGTTGCTCATCGCCGTCCTTGCCGTGCTCTGCATTCTGACCTTAGCGGTCTTTGCTGTGAAGTCCATCTCCTCGGGGAGAAGCGCCTTTTATACGATCGCCGCCTGCGCCGGAACAACGCTCCTGGTCATGCAGACGATTCTAAACGTCTTCGGTTCTGTGGATCTTTTGCCTCTCACCGGGGTGACCTTTCCCTTCGTCTCCTGCGGCGGTACCAGCATGATGGTCTCCTGGGGCATCCTGGCCTTTTTGAAAGCCGCCGATACGCGGCAAAATGCCAGCTTTGCCGTGCGCTTACCGGAGAAAAGAGACCTTCCCGGTAGAAAGGCAAAAAAAGCCAAGAGAGGGATGCATTATGAAGAAACTTGAACGCCGGGCCATCATCTCCCTGCTCCTTGCGGCCTTTCTCTTTTTGGGTCTGGTTTTTTTCTGTTTTCGTTTTGTGGTTAATGGCAGCGAATGGGCATCGTTCCCCGCCAATCGGCATCTCTTTGCCGACGGCGCCTTGGATCGCGGTTCCATCTATGACGCCAACGGCAATTTGCTGCTACAAAACACCGAGAGCGGGGCAATCTATCATGACGATCAGAGCATCCGTAAAGCGACCCTCCATGTGGTGGGAGATGTGGCGGGCAATATTTCTACCGGCGCGGAAACAAAGTTCGCCGGGAAGCTGACGGGTTATAATTTCATCAACGGCACTTACGCGAAGAACAGTGAGGGCCGCAATCTCTATCTGACCATTGACGCCGATGTCTGTAAAGCGGCGTACGCGGCCTTGGACGGCCGCAGCGGTACCGTGGGGGTTTACAATTATAAAACAGGGGAGATCGTCTGTTTGGTCAGTTCCCCGTCGTATGATCCGAATCAGGGAATCGACAGCGCTTCCGCCGCGGAGGACGGCTATTACATCAATCGCTTTTTTTCCGCGGCCTTTGTCCCCGGATCCACCTTTAAAACCGTGACAGCGGCGGCGGTGATTGACCAAATGGACGGTTACGAAGGCTGGAGTTATGCCTGTACCGGTTCGTATACCTTGGGCAATGACACCATTACCTGCCCTTCCGTTCATGGTGACGTCGATTTTGAAGACGCCCTCTGTGTTTCCTGCAACTGCGCTTTTGCCAATCTGACCTTGTCGTTAGGGGCTGATACGATGCGGGATTACGTCAATCAGCTGGGTTTGACGAAGTCCTATGCCATCAACGGCATTACCACGAAGGCCGGTTCCTTTTCCTTCTCCGAGGATCACGAGGCTGATTTGGCCTGGGCCGGCATTGGACAGTCGGAAGATCTGGTCAACCCCTGTTCCATGATGATCTACATGGGCGCCATCGCCAACCGTGGCCGCGTCGTCGTGCCGCAGATTGTTTCCTCGGTGAAGACCGCCGGAAACTTTCCCCTGAGCATTTACCTCCCGAAGCCGCGGACAAAGCTGATCAGCAGTAATACCGCCGCCATTTTAAAAGCCATGATGCGCAATAACGTGGTCAATAATTACGGGGAAGGCGGTTTATCCGGTTACAATCTTTGCGCCAAATCCGGTACCGCAGAAGTGGGGGACGGCACCTCCCACGCCTGGTTTGTCGGTTTTTTGGACAGCGAGGAGAATCCTTACGCCTTTGTCGTTTTGGTAGAACGCGGGGGCAGCGGCGCCAAAGTGGCTGGTTCTGTGGCAAACACAGTTTTACAGGCCATTGTAAATTAGCACACGTAAAAAAAGGGGCTTCGCTAAGAAGAAGCCCCCAGTTTGTCAAAAAAGTGGCCTCGCCACTTTCCCGCCAAGCTGATACGGTGACGGCACTGCCGCCACCTGGGATTAAAGTACCCGGACGGGGAGACGGCGCTCCCCTTCCCGCCCTTCCCCTGAGAAAGTTTGGCTTTATTGACAGTCTGGCCCCATCAATCTGAAGCCGGTTTCTGATAAAAGTCAGAAGCCGACTTTTTTATTACGGTTATGATCTACGTTGATTTTTAAATGTTGTATCATTCCTTTGCAATAAAGGAGCAGACGGCATGTAAAAAAAGTTAGTAAAGTGTAGAAATAGTGTTGTGTTTCGTAAAAAAACTGCTATAATAACAAAGGAAAATAAGTATACATATGAAAGGACTTATCTTATGGAGAAATACGCTGTTGGTGAAAACGTGCCAATGAAGTTTCACAAAGCATTGGTTTACGTGCTGATCCCATTATCCCTCCTGATTTCCGTTATTACTTTTATTGTGCTGATCGGAACGGTGTTTTACGCGCCGGTATTGTCGATTTTGCTGCTGATCATCTTGGCCGGTTCCTTTGCCCTTTCTTTGGCGGCGGAAATCCTGCTGCTGCAAATGCGCAGAACCGGTGTTATCCTGCTTTATATAGGATATGGTTTGTCCGTTGCCAGTTCCCTGATCACGTTGTTAACAGATTTTACGCTCAATAACATGATCTCCCTGATATTGATGGCCGGAATCATCGTTTTGGTTTATATTTATTACGAAAAACGGACTGCTCTCTTTCATTAAGCAGATAAGCAGGTTCGTAAAATAACGAATGATTTTGAAAAGAGTTCGTTTCTGATCTTTGACCAGAAACGAACTCTCTTTTTGTCAATTTTTTTCCGTTATTCGTCTTTTAAAGCCTTCATAAGGTTTTGCATGTCGCCGGGGAGGGGAGAGGAGACTTCCACCGCCCTGCCGTTTAACGTATACCACAGCCTCCCGCAGTGAAGGGCCTGGCGGGAAATACGGTCCGTTTTGCCGCCGTAAAGACTGTCTCCGGCCAGGGGGTGGCCAAGGTAGGCCATATGCACCCTGATCTGATGGGTGCGCCCTGTTTCCAGCTTTAAGCGGAGCAAAGCGTGGTCTTGATATTGTTGGACAACGCGGTAATGGGTGATGGAAGGTTGCCCGGCAGGATCCACCTTGCGCATGATGGTGGAGCCTGCCACCCGCAGCAGCGGCGCCTTGATAACCCCGGTTTTTTCAGGGAAAACCCCCTCGGCGATGGCGATATATTCCTTTTCCACACCGTGAGCCAGTTGTACGGCGGTGAGCTTGTTTTTAGCGATCAGGCAAAGACCCGTGGTATGACGGTCCAGACGCCCCAAGGGGCGAAAAGGCGTATCGGGGTAGCGGTAGGCGAAAAAGTTACCCAAGGCGTCGTCGAATTCCCTGGCGGCGGGATGGACGAGGATATCGTCGGGCTTATCAAAGATCACCGCGTCCTCATCCTCGTATACGATGGGAATACGCAGATTGCCGTTGCCGGTTAGGACGGGGGCTTTGTCGGGAAAGTCGATTTCGATCACGTCGTTTGCCCAAATAGGATCGATGTTGCGGTGGAAAGCGCCGTTGACGGAGAGTCCCCCCGCCTGCTTGATTTTGATCAGCATTGTTTTAGAATACCCCTGTTTGAAAAGGTATTCCTTGAGCGCCATGCCGTCTTCTTTTTTGGTGATTACGTATCGTTTCATGGTGACTATTCTAAGCGGTTTCTTTTCCGCTGTCAAATACGGCGCTCATTCACCTCAGGCCGTCGATAAAGTCCCTGCTCATCGTCGTGGAATAAAAAGATCAAAAATAGTCAAAGAAAAGGGTTGCTTTTTTTGAAAAGTCGTTGTAAAATAGAATATATAAAAGGTCAAATATGGTCAGATAAGGAGCGGTCCTATGAGTACCCTGGCAAATAAAATCGAGCGATACATCAAGGAGATGATGGCCGCCGCGGAGAAAAACTGTCTGGAACTGAAAAGAAAGGATCTGGCGGAAGTTTTTTCCTGTGTGCCGTCGCAGATCAACTATGTTTTAGAAACGCGGTTTCGGGATGAACAAGGTTATCATGTCGTTTCCCGTCGCGGCGCCGGCGGCTATTTCCAGATCATTCGTCTGGAGGTTGCCGACAACAAGGAGATGAAGAATCTGATCGCCGCTGTTTCCGAAACAGAAATGGATTTTAAAAAAGCCGAGGGCTTTCTCGGACGTCTCTTGGAGGAGGCCGTGATCAATAGAAACGAATATATGCTGATCATGTCCATGATCAATCGCGAGTCGCTGTCGTCCGCCGCCGAAACAGAAGACCGGGTGCGGGCGGCCATGATGAAAAACGTCTTGATTACGTTGTTACGCGCTGATTATTAAGTAAGGAGGGATAGGGATGCTATGTGAAAAATGCGGCATGAAACCTGCCGTGATGAAAATTGACCTGATCGTAAATAATGAAAAAAAGGCGCAGTATATCTGTGAAGACTGTGCCGAGAAAATGATGGGCACGTATCTTTCCTTTGATACGCTGAACCCCTTCTCCCTGCTTTCCGGCTTCTTCAACGCTTTCCCCGTGGAAAAGCACACGGAGACTCAATGCCCTGTTTGCGGTACGACCTATCACCGCTTTATGGATCGGGGTCGCTTCGGCTGTGCCCACTGTTACGAAACCTTTGGCAGTCAGCTGGAACCGATTTTTAAAAAGCTCCATTTCAGCAGCGAGTACAAAGGGAGAGCGCCGGAAGACGCGCGCCTCAGAATGCGCAAGGAAGAAGACCCGGTGGCCAAATTGGAACGGGCGCTGAAGGAAGCCGTTGCCATTGAAGATTATGAAACCGCGGCTAACCTCAAAAAGGAAATTGAGCAGAAGAGGGGGGATCGCGGTAATGAGTGAGTATCGTGCCTTCAACAACATAAGCAGCTACTGGATGGAAGGAACGGGCAGTGACGCCGATATTGTGATCAGCAGCCGGGTGCGGCTGGCCCGCAACTCTCCGGAATACCCTTTCCCCGATCATATGACCCTTCAGCAGGAGCGGGATTTTCTCAACCGGGTGCAGGCGATTCCCAAGACGAAGGCTGGGAACCACCTGGATGATCTGGAATTTATCGATCTTTCCCTGATTCCCAAAGAAGAAAAAATGGTTTTGGTGGAAAAGCATCAGATCAGCCCGCAACTTGCCCTCTCCCAGGGGGCGACAGGGCTCTTGATCAATGCGGCGGAAACCCTTTCCGTGATGATCAACGAGGAAGATCATATCCGTATTCAAAGCATCTACCCCGGTCTTTCCGTGGATCAATGCTGGGAAAAGGCCGCCGCTGCCGATGAAATGATCTCCCGCTATATCCCGCCGGCCTTTTCGCCGAAATGGGGGTATTTGACCAGCTGTCCCACGAACACCGGTACCGGTATGCGGGCCTCGGTAATGCTGCATCTGCCGGCTTTGGTCTATACGAAACAGGCCAAGAATACTTTGGACAGTCTCGGTAAATACGGTTTTACCTGCCGCGGCCTTTACGGCGAGGGCACCGACGGCAAGGGCAACCTTTTTCAGATCTCCAATCAGATCACCATGGGTCTTTCGGAACAGGAGATCATCGAAGGCTTAAACGGGATTGTCGGTGAAATCGTCGCCAAAGAACGGGAAATGCGCAAAAGGCTTTTGGAAAAGGATCGAGTCTTTTTGGAAGATCGGGTTTTCCGTGCCGAAGCGGTGCTGAAAAACGCCCGTCTGCTTGATAGCAACGAAGGGTTTACCCTCTTTTCGGCGCTGCGTTTGGGCAGCGACCTGAAACTTGTCCAAGGGTATACCGCCAAAGAATTCAATCAGCTGCTCTTATTGATGCAGCCGGTTATATTGGAAAAGCTGAATCGAAAAAAACTGACGAGGAATGAAATGATGAAATGCCGCGCGGATTTAATCCGCAATAAATTGAATGGAGGTGATCCTTTATGATGAATCAGTTTACCCAAAGATCGCAAAGAGTATTGCAAAACGCCCTGAATGTGGCGAGAAAGTTAGACAGTCCCGCCGTTGGTACGGAACACCTTTTGGCCGGGATCATCTTAGAAGAACAAGGCGTCGGCGCCAAAATCCTCAGCGCCCTCGGTTTTGACGTTCGCGGTTTTCTATCCCAGCTGGAACAGGAGGCCGCCACCGTGAGCGGGGTTTATGCCCAAAACCTTGACTATTCCCCCAAAAGCAAGCACGTTCTTTCCCTGGCCAAAGAAGTGGCCGCGGAATTTCAGGTCAGCTATATCGCCACGGAACATATCCTGATTGGGATTTTACGGGAAGGTGAAGGCGCCGGCGCGGAAATCCTGCGGGATTCCGGCATCACCGAAGAACGGATCATGGCGCTGCTCAGCGGCGATGATGGCCGGACAGCCGCCGGCGGTGAAGCATACGGGGCTTCCCCCGCGCCGAAAACCAAGAGCAACACGCCGGAACTGGATAAGAGCGGCCGTGATTTGACCGTCATGGCCAAAAGCGGCGAGCTTGATCCCGTGATCGGCAGAGAAAAAGAAATTGAGCGTGTGGTACAGATCTTAAGCCGCCGCACCAAAAATAATCCGGTGCTCATCGGTGAGCCCGGCGTTGGTAAAACCGCCATTGCCGAAGGCTTGGCCCAGCGCGTCGTCGAAGGCAATGTACCTCAGACCATTGCCGACAAGCGCGTGGTATCCTTGGATCTTTCTTCCCTGGTGGCGGGAACCAAATACCGGGGCGAATTCGAAGAGCGGCTGCAAAAGGTCATAAACGAAATCAGAGAAGCCAAAGACGTGATTATCTTCATCGACGAGCTCCATACCTTGATCGGCGCCGGGGCCACCGAAGGCTCTATGGACGCCGCCAATATCTTAAAACCCGCTCTCTCCCGTGGCGAGCTCCAGTGTGTTGGCGCTACGACCCTGGATGAATACAGAAAACACATTGAGAAAGACGCGGCACTGGAACGCCGGTTCCAGCCGGTGGTCGTCGACGAACCTTCCGCCGAGGATACTGTCGCCATTTTGAACGGCTTAAAGGACAGCTACGAGGCCCATCATAAGGTGACCATCACCGACGACGCCATTGAGGCGGCGGTTAAACTTTCGGTACGCTATATCACCGACCGTTTCCTGCCGGACAAAGCCATCGACCTGATCGACGAGGCTTCCTCCAAAGTACGGATCAAATCTTTCACGGCGCCGCCGGATCTGAAGGATCTCGAAGCGGAATTGGAAGAAGTGAAGAAGGACAAGGAAGATGCCGTCAACCATCAGGAATACGAAGCCGCGGCGAAGCTCCGGGACAAATACAGCGAAATGAAAAAAGCGCTGGAAGATAAAAAGAACAATTGGCAGAAAGAACAGAGCGGCACGGCGCTGACGGTCACCGGAGACGATATCGCCGACGTCGTTTCGATTTGGACGAAGATTCCGGTCAGCCGTTTGCAGACAGAAGAAAAGGAACGGTTGCTCCATCTTGAAGATACTCTCCATCAGCGTCTGATCGGCCAGAAGGAAGCGGTCTCCGCCGTGGCCAACGCCATTCGCCGGGCCGGCGCCGGCTTAAAGAGCCCCAAACGTCCCGTCGGTTCCTTCATCTTCTTAGGCCCCACCGGCGTTGGTAAAACCGAGCTGGCCAAAGCCTTGGCCGAAGCGGTTTTTGGCAATGAGGAAGCCATGGTCAGAATTGACATGTCCGAATACATGGAACGTCATACCGTATCCCGCCTGGTGGGTGCGCCTCCCGGCTACGTCGGTTACGAAGAAGGCGGTCAGCTCACGGAAGCGGTGCGCCGCAACCCCTATTGCGTCGTGCTTTTGGATGAAGTGGAAAAGGCCCATCCCGAAGTCTTTAATATCCTGTTGCAGGTTTTGGACGACGGGCGGCTCACCGATTCCCTTGGCCGCACCGTGGATTTCCGCAATACGATCATCATCATGACCTCCAACGTGGGGGCGGAAAACGTCTACCGCAACAGCAAGAGCATGGGCTTCCTCAGCGATGAGGAAAATGGTGACGACAGTTACGAGGCCGTTAAGGAAAGATATATGTCCGACCTCAAAGGAACCTTCCGTCCGGAATTCATCAATCGTGTCGATGAGATCATCGTCTTCCACGGTCTTGCCCAGGAAGATATCGTAGCCATCACCGACCTGATGCTCAAAGAGCTTAACAGCCGTCTTGCCGAGCAGAAGATAAGCCTTAATGTAACGGAAGAAGCCAAAAAATACCTGGCGGAAAAAGGGTTCGATAAGGTTTACGGGGCCCGTCCCTTACGCCGCACCATCTTAACGGCGGTGGAAGATCCCCTGGCCGACGAAATCCTCAGAGGAAGCTTTGGCGAAGGAGACAAGATCAACGTCAGCCTCAATGACGAAAAAATTGCCTTTGCCAAAGAATAAGCAAAAGCAGAAGCAAAGAAAACCCGGAAGCATTGCGCTTCCGGGTTTTTGAGTTACCATAGTTTCTTCTTTTTTGACGGTTCGTAGTAGCTTTTTTATTGATGTAGGTTGCAGTATTTAAGTAGCTAATTATGCCTACGATAGGGAGCAGAATTTGTCCACATACTAAGATAATCGTTATAATTGATACCGGGTCGGTGGGGGAAAATTCATTGGCTTTAATAAAACAATATAATAAAAAGGAGAAAAGCAACAACCTGATGATATAATTTGCCATCTCATATTTAGGTTCTCGCATGACCGGAAATGGAATGAAGGACATCGGGGTTTCTGTTTTTACGATCCCTCGCTTTTTGCTGGCAAATTCCTGAAAATAGCGGTATTGATTGCTTTTGGCGTTGACATAGATGTTTTTGCCTTCGACGATGATTTTACTGAAGCGCGCTCCGGGGATGATATCAACGATGTCTTCATAACTGTAATCATATTTTTTGTCCCATGCCGAGCAATGCGTCAAATAGGGGGTAAAGCAGAAGAATTCCCGGTAGGTGCAGGGTATACCGTTGTTCTTGAAAGTAGTGATCCTTCATGGTTCTTTATCTGCTCCGATGATTTCATTCCATATGTTGCTGATGTACCGTATGCCTTTTATGCGCTTCTCTTTCTTTGGCGGTAAGATTATGATTTGTGGATAAATTATATTCCTAAGGGGAACAGAAATCAATGAAATATTAAATTTCTTTGGCTCTTTCGATGATATGCAGGGAGAATTATTTCGTTATTTTACAAATATACGCGGTAAAATCCTTTTATTTTGACATTATATATTGTATAATGATTATGAAAAAGTCTATTCTGGAGTGAGAAATGGCAAAAAAAACGAAGGTCGTCTACGTTTGTGATCAGTGTGGCTATGAATCGGTGAAATGGTTGGGCTGCTGCCCTGTCTGTAATGAATGGAATACTTTTGCAGAGCATAAAATCGCGCCGGTGGTAAAAGGCGTGATGAAGGAGTCACCTACCCAGAGCGAAGCCTGCAGCGTCAAAGAGATCGCCCTTCATGAGGGAGAGCGTGTAAGCCTCAAAGATGATGAGCTTGATTTGATCTTTGGTGGCGGCATTGTCGCGGGTTCGGTGATTCTTTTAGGAGGGGAACCCGGCATCGGTAAAAGTACCCTTTTAACCCAGATAGCCTCTATTTTTGCTACCCATTACGGCAAAGTGCTTTACGCCACCGGGGAAGAATCCGTAAAACAGGTGCGGCTACGGGCCATACGCTTAGACGCCGAAAGAGACGATTTCTATTTGCTCGCCGAAAACAATCTCTCCGCGGTTTTTGAAAACGTCAAAAAGATCGCGCCGAAATTGCTGATCATTGATTCTATTCAAACCCTCTACGATGACGGGTTGGATTCCATTTCCGGCAGCGTTGGCCAAATCAGGGAATGTACCGCGCAACTGCTGCAACTGGCCAAAAGGGAACAGCTCACGGTGATGATCGCCGGCCATGTAACAAAAGAGGGGGTTATCGCCGGTCCCCGCCTCCTTGAGCATATGGTGGATGTCGTCCTGTACTTCGAGGGTCGCCGCTATCAGGATTACCGTATTTTGCGGGGCGTGAAAAACCGCTTCGGCTCCACCAATGAAGTGGCGCTTTTGGAGATGACGGAAAAAGGCCTGTTGCCTTTTCACAATCCTTCGGCCCTGTTTCTGGCGGAACGAGCGGTTACCGCCCCAGGCAGCACCGTCGGCGCCGTCATGGAGGGAACCCGGCCGTTTCTTGTGGAATTCCAGGCCCTTGTGACCAAAACCAGCTTCGGCAATCCCCGGAGACTGGCCACAGGCATCGAATATAACCGTCTTTTGCTGATCATCGCCGTTTTGGAAAAAGTACTCGGTCTGGCCTTAGGCTATCAGGACGTCTACGTCAACGTTGCCGGCGGTTTAAAGATCGATGACCCCGCCTCGGATTTGGCGGTGGCCGCTGCCGTGGTTTCCAGCTTTCGCAATATCCCGTTAAAGGGGAATACGGTATTACTGGGGGAAGTCGGCCTCAGTGGTGAACTGCGCAGCGTTGGAGAGGCGGAAAAACGATTGCGGGAAGGACTGAAATTCGGTTTCAAACGGTTTATTATGCCGTCGTTTCTATACGAAAAGAAAGACTTCGCCGGTATTGACGGTAAGGCGGAAATCATCCGCGTATCATCGCTCCGGGAAGCCCTGCAACATATTTTTTAAGGTTAGGAAGGTGTGTACATGTTAGGTATCACGCGTTGGAGAAAAGAAATGTGGTCAACCCTGAAAATGGTCGCTCCCGGGACACTGCTGCGAGAGGGCATCGAAAATGTGTTGCGGGCAAAAACCGGTGGCTTGATCGTGCTATGCGATGATCCTGAAGTGAGAAAAATTGCCGAAGGCGGATTTACCATCAATGAGGAAATGAATCCCGCCCGCCTCTATGAGCTGGCCAAAATGGACGGCGCCATCATCCTTGACGAAAAAGGTAAAAATATTTGGAAAGCCAATGTTCAATTGCATCCCACCGTGGATACGCCGGTACAGGAAACGGGGATCCGTCACCGCATTGCCGCCAGAACGGCGATTCAGACCGATGCCATTGTTATCGCGATTTCCCAGCGTAGATCCATGTTAACCCTGTACAAAGGAGGGGAACGGTTCGTCATCGCAGATCCTGCCGGTCTGATGGCCAAAGCCAATCAGGCGCTTAGGACCCTGGAACGGTATTGCGCCGAACAGCAGGAGGATTTCACCAATTTGAGTGACCTCGAATTTGAAGACACCGCCCTCGTCAACGATGTGGTTAAAGTGGTACAGCGCTCAGAGATGGTAAAGCGCATTGCCGAAGAACTCGATTTCTATTTGCTGCAAATGGGGGACGAGGGCGCCCTTGTGGAAATTCAAAAGGAAGAAATGACCGCCAACGCCATGGCGGAATACCATGATTTACTGGCCGATTACGCTCTCAAAGATGATAAGCGCTCTGTCACCGGGTTGGAAAAGAAAATTGCGGAACTGGACGACAGTGATTTGTTCGACAATATCACCTTGGCTCGTACCCTCGGTTTCGGTTCCGGCAACGAGGTTCTCGATATGGCGGTGATGCCCAGGGGATACCGTATGTTAGGTAAGGTGCCGCGTCTGCCCCAACCCATTATCACCAATATCGTCGAGCATTTTCAAAGTGATTTTCGCAGTCTGCGCGGAGCGACTGTGGAATCCCTTGACGAAGTGGAGGGTGTTGGCCGGGTGCGTTCCAATATGATCTTCCGTAGCTTCGCGCGGCAGAAAAACCTGGCCGGCACTGTTTTAAACCGCCGGTGCGAACCGCGCTTTTAATGGGTAATGAGGCACCTTGGGCCTTTATTTTTTCATGAAAGGAGGTGAGAATATGAAGTATTTTCGCGCATTTTTCTACATTTTGCTTGTCGTTGGTTTTATGCTGATTTCTTATTTTATTACCGCATTTATTCTTGATTCCATGAATATCGCGCTATTTTCTTTGACCTGGTTTACGGCGATGGTCGTCGTTATTATCCTGGTTGGCGTAACCATGTCGCTGCTGGCGCCATATATCGTTACCTGGTTCCTTTGGGTCATCAATGAATTCACCCTTAGCGTCAGTACCAAATCCACAAAGGAATTGATCAGCGGTACCTTAGGCCTGATTGCCGGCCTGACCGTTGCTGCTTTGATCAGCCTTCCCCTTAAAACACTGCCCTTGGGCGGTTTCATATCCGTCTTTTTAATCATTTTTTTCGGCTACGCCGGGATGCAAATTGGGATGCGTAAAAACGAGGATGTCGGTAAAATCCTGCGGATGGCTTCCTCTGGCGATAAAAAGCAGGTGAGGGCGGTAAAAAAGGTATATCTTGGCATTCTTGACACCAGCGCCATCATTGATGGCCGTTTTGCCGATGTTTATCGTACCGGCTTCTTGGAGGGCAGCTTTATTTTGCCCAATTTCGTTCTTGACGAGTTGAAACGGGTGGCGGACGCCTCCGATCCTCTGAAAAAAGAGCGCGGTCGCAGAGGCCTCAATATTTTAAACGAGCTCAAAGAAGAAAACAAAGACGCCTATACCATGGTGAACAAGGATTATGAGGATATCAAAGAGGTTGATACGAAGATTATTCGTCTCGCCGTTGATATGAAAACACGCATCTTTACCAACGACTATAATTTAAACCGCATGGCAAAAGTGCAAAATGTCACGGTGCTCAACATCAATGATTTGGCCAATGCTTTAAAAAATGTGGTGCTACCGGGAGAAGAGCTGATTGCCCACGTTATCCGGGAAGGGAAAGAAAGCAACCAGGGGATTGCCTATCTTGATGACGGTACCATGATCGTGGTGGAGGGCGGCAAAAAGTATGTTGGCTTGACCATCCAGGTGGAAGTGACCAGCGCTCTACAGACCGCGAACGGCAAAATGATTTTCGCCAAACCGAAATTATAAGGGTAAAAGTAAGATTAAAAGCTAAACATAAAAGGAGGAATTGCTTATGCGGATCGGATCCGGTTTCGATGTACACCAACTGACAACAGATCGCCCCTTGATTTTAGGCGGTGTGCGTATTGAGCATGAAAAAGGACTGTTGGGATATTCCGATGCCGATGTCTTGATCCACGCCTTGATGGACGCGATTTTGGGTGCCCTTGCCCTGGGCGACATCGGAGAGCATTTTCCTTCGGAGGACGGGCGATATCTCAATGCCAACAGCATGGTGCTGTTGGCGGAGGTCGTTAAAATGATGGAGAGAGCAGGTTACAGCATCGGCAACGCCGATCTGACCATTATTGCGGAAAGACCGAAAATGGCACCGCATATTCTGTCCATGCGGCAAAAAATTGCCGTGGCGCTGAAAACAGAAATCAATTGCATCAGCGTGAAAGCAACGACGACAGAACATCTCGGTTTTATCGGCAACGCGGAAGGTATCGCCGCCTTTGCTTCGGTATTACTGGAAGAGACAAAAGGAGGCAAAAAATGAATTACAACGTCAATTTCAGCTCCCACGGCAAAACAGTATCCATGGAAGAAGGGAAAACGTTACTCAACGCCGCGGCGGCGGCAGGCATTCCCCTGGAAAGCAATTGCGGCGCCACGGGGAAATGCGGCAAATGCAAGGTGCGAGTAGCCGAAGGTTACAAGCCCCAGGAGCTTGCTACAGGAAAACGCTTTTTTTCCGAGGAGGAAACAGCCAACGGTTGGGTTTTGGGCTGTAAGTATGAGATTCGTCAGGATCTGACCGTGGAGGTTCCCGTTCAGTTCGACGCCGGGGACCGCAAATTGCAAATGAATTCCCTGCTCGACCAAATCAACATCAATTCGCCCATCAAAAAGGTCTATGTGGAGCTGGAGAAACCCACCATCAAAGACCAATGCCCTGATTATGAGCGGATTCTAAGAGCCTTGGACCTTGACGCCGCCAGTCAGAAACCCAGCAGAGGATTGATCAAAAGCATTCCCAAAACCATTCGCGACGCGCAGTTTAAAATCACCGCCGTGCTCCACGGTAATGATCTGATGTGGGTCGAAGGGGGGGACACGACGAAGGAACGCTACGGCATCGTCTTCGACATCGGCACCACCACCGTGGTGGCGTTGCTGATCGATCTGAACGACGGCAAAATTAAGGGCGCAGCGGCGGAAACGAATCCTCAGAATGTTTTCGGTGCCGACGTCATTTCTAGAATCAATTATGCCATGACCAACGGCGAAGAGGGTCTCGCGCATCTTCATGACAAAGTGGTAAACTGCATGGATGATTTGGCGTTGCGCGCCGCCGCCGAAGCCAAAGTGGATCACACCAAGATTTATGAGGCTACCGTTGTCGGCAATACCACCATGAGCGAGCTGTTTGCCGGCGTCGACCCCACTTATTTGGCACCGGCTCCCTTTATTCCCGCCTATGTCCACGGCATTGAAATGAGCGGCAGGGAATTGGGCTTCCACCTCAATCCCGAAGCCATCGTTCATCTGCTGCCCAATATCGCAGGTTACGTCGGCGCCGATACCATGGGCGTTATTTTAGGGACCCATATTCACGAACGCCCTGAGTACTGTATGGCCATCGACGTCGGTACCAACGGCGAAATCGTGCTGGCCGGCAACAACCGTATTCTCGCTTGCTCCACCGCGGCTGGTCCCGCCTTTGAGGGTGCGGAAATCAAATTTGGGATGCGGGCCGCCGAAGGCGCCATCGAGGAAGTTTACCTTGATAACGAATCCGGCACTTGTCACGTGAAAGTCATCGGTGATAAAAAGCCCCGTGGCATCTGCGGCAGCGGCCTTCTTGACGCCGTCGCCCAGCTTTACGATGAAGGCATTTTAAATTTCAAAGGCGCTTTTAACATTTCCGGGGAAGCCTACGAAAAGATTCACCCCGCGCTAAAGGAACGGCTGATCCAAACGGACAACGGCTATGAATTCATACTCACCACGGCGGAAGAATCGGCCAAACAGATACCGGTGACTCTCTGTCAAAAAGATGTTCGTGAACTGCAAATGGCCAAAGGCGCCATTTTCGCCGGTATGCGTGTGCTGATGAATGAAATGGACATCACCATCGACGATGTGCGAGAACTTTTGGTCGCCGGGGCTTTTGGCAACTATATCAAAACGGACAGCGCCCTTTCTATCGGGCTTTTCCCCGTTCTGCCCAAGGGTGAAATCATCTCCATCGGCAATGCGGCGTCGGAAGGCGGCCGCCTGGCTTTGGTTTCCAGGGAAGAGCGGGAACTCTGCGGCGAACTGGCCAGAAGGTCGGAATATATCGAACTTTCCAGCCGTTTGGATTTCCAGGATGAATATGTCATGGCGCTGTATTTTCCCACCAAATAAGGAGCATGTATGGATACCATAGGGATCATTCTGCTGCTTCTCATCCTTGCGGCGCTTACCGTACTGATTGTGCTGACGCTGACCAAAAAAAGCGGCGTTGCCGACCATGAAGTCAATCGGCTCCACGGGGAAGTGAAGGAACTGAAAGAAGAACACGTTAGAGAAGCCCGGGCAAACCGGGAAGAAATGGCAAAGCATATCAGCGAAGTCAACCGCAGCATGCACCAGCAGATCAGTGAGATGAACGCCAATCAGCTGCAGCAGATCAACACGCTGATCAAAAATAACGAGGAAGCCGCGGATCGGCTCCGCCTCACCATCGACGGCAAGCTCAGAGAAATGTATACGGCCAATGAGAGAAAACTTGATGAAATGCGCCGTACTGTCGACGAAAAATTGGAAAACACACTGAATAAGCGGCTTGGTGAATCCTTTGGCCTTGTCACCGAACGCTTGGAAATGGTTCATAAGAGCCTCGGTGAAATGCAGGGGCTCTCCACCAATCTGTCGGATATCAAAAAGATTTTCAACAATGTCAAGAGCCGGGGCGTTTGGGGAGAAGTACAGCTTGCCCAGATTTTAGAAGAGATTTTAACCCCCGACCAATATGTGGAGAAATTTTCGCCCAAGGCCAAAAGCCAGGAACAGGTGGAATTCGCTGTCTGCCTCCCCGGTCGGGACGATCACGACAGCACGGTCTATCTGCCCATCGACTCGAAATTTCCCGTCGAAGATTATCAGCGGCTCCTCGATGCTGTTGATCAGGGAGAGCCCGAGGCCATTGCGGTTTGCCGTAAATCTTTGGAAAAGACCCTGAAGACAGAAGCAAAGATGATTTGCGATAAGTACATTGCGCCCCCGAAAACTTTGGAATACGCCGTCATGTTTTTACCGACGGAAGGGTTGTACAGCGAGGCGCTGCGGCTGCCGGATTTCATGGAATATGCGGGGAACAAATGCCACGTTATGGTGGCCGGTCCCACCAATCTCGCCGCCCTCTTGAACAGCATTAAATTGGGCTTTAAAACCTTGGCCATTGAGGAAAAGAGCGGTGAAATCAGAAAACTTCTGGCTATGGTCAAGGTTGATATGGGCAAGTTCGGTACGGCGCTGGCAAAGGCCCAGAAAAAGATATTTGAAGCCGATCAGACGATTTCCGACGCCAGTCATCGCACTGAGATCATCACGAAAAAACTGAAGCATGTCGAAATCGCCGGAGAAGGAGAACCGCTCCTTAATGATGAAAGTAAAGAAAATCAAAACAAGGAATAAGCTCAAAGGAGAACAACAGTATCATGGCAAATGATTATCGTCTTAGATTCGCACCCAGCCCCACCGGACCGCTGCACATCGGCGGCGCCCGTTCGGCTTTGTTCAACTATCTGCTGGCAAAGAAAAACGGCGGCACCTTCCTTATGCGTATGGAGGATACCGATCTTGAGCGCAGCACCAAGGAGTCGGAAGAAAACATCAAAGACAGTTTACGCTGGCTCGGTATGGATTGGGACGAAGGAATTGATGTCGGCGGCGACTGCGGCCCCTACCGCCAGACGGAGCGCCTGCCGCTCTATCAAGACGCGGTGGATAAACTGCTGGAAACCGGCAAAGCCTATTACTGTTTCTGTTCCGAAGAGGAATTGGCCCAGGAAAAAGAAGAACAGCTTTCCCGCGGCGAAACGCCGCGATACGGCGGCAAATGCCGCGACCTCAGCAAAGAACAGCAACAGGCCTTATTGGCCAAAGGGATAAAGCCCGTAGTTCGCTTGCGGGTACCAGCAGGAGAGACCGTGGTCATCGACGATGAAGTCCGTGGAGAAGTCAGCTTTGAAACCGACGGCATTGGCGATTTTATCATCGTGAAATCCGACGGTATCCCCGTCTATAATTTCGCCGTGGTCATCGATGACCATACCATGGGGATCAGCCATGTGATTCGCGGGGAAGAGCACCTTTCCAACACTCCCCGGCAGATCGTGATTTACGATGCCCTCGGTTATGAAAAGCCCCGTTTTGCCCATATCTCCCTGATTCTCGGCAGGGACGACGTTGGCAAACTCACCAAAATGAGCAAACGTCACGGTTCCACCTCCGTGGTGGCCTACAAGGAACAGGGTTTCCTGCCGGAAGCCATCGTGAATTTCCTTGCCCTTTTGGGCTGGGCTCCCGGCGGTGAACAGGAACTCTTTACCTTGGACGAGCTAAAACAAGAGTTTTCTTTGGATCGCGTTTCCAAAAGCCCCGCCGTGTTCGATTTGGAAAAACTCAAATGGATCAACGGTATGTATATCAGAAATGCTTCCGGGGAACGTCTTCTTCGCTACGGCTTGCCTTTTTTGAAAAAAGCCGGCCTCATCGGGGAAGAACCGACTACTGAGGAAATGATTTGGGCCATGAGAGTCATCGACGCGCTGAAGAACCATATCAGCTGTTTTGCCGAATTGCCGGAAATCATTGAAAAATACCGTGCGGAGATCGCCTATAGTCCTGAAGTAATGGAAAGCCTTAAAGAATGTCGGGAAGAGGCATTAATCGTTCTGAAAGCCATGAAAGAGAAGCTGGAAAAGACTCCCAGTATCACCGTGGATTCTTATAAGAAGCTACTCAAAGAGATCGCCAAAGAAACAGAGATCAAGGGCAGAAACCTATATCATTCTCTCCGCGTGGCCAAAACAGGGGAAGAACAAGGCCCTGACCTCGATAAAATCTCTATCATCCTCGGCCGTGAGCTGATGCTGAAACGATTGAACGCTTTCATTAAAATATTTCAGCGCATGGCTTAAAGGGTGCCTTTATCTGGCCTTCGTGTGGCTCTTCTTTTAACGTACACAAATTTTACCCGGATATTCCTTATAACGCAAGGATAAAAAACATAGGGAAGGGTTATAACTATAGATGGTTACTGAAACGAATGACGCCAACACATTCATTTGTGATGTAATGTTTTTTCATTGTTTTCCCTTCTTTTATCAATTTGTTTGCTCTGAACGCAGATGGTCTTTGATCAGCTGCGTTTTCTTTTTTCCGGTTCACAGAATCCTCATTAAATTTTCTCTCATTTTTCTTTGCCTTGATGAATAGAAAACATAGCCTTCGGTTATATTAAAAACAGTTACCGAAACGGATGACGCCAACCAATCCCAGGTAACGAGAAAAATTTTTCATTGTTTTCCCTTCCTCAGAAAAAGGCGGATGTACAGACATCCGCCTTTTTCAGTTTTCAATTTCAGTTTGTGGCTCAACGGTATATTGTCGGCCGCCGTCTTTTTTTGCGCCTCACGGTTTACGGTTTTCGCACATCTTCCTTTCCTTGCGGTTCTTTCGACAGGGTCTTTTTCATATACTATACGGGAGGTGGTCTCATGGAAGAGACAGCACATAGACTGACGCTACATGACCGCAGGGATCTGCTGCTCACCGGGGTGACCGCAGTGGACAGCAGCGAAAATAAAAAAATTGTGCTCAAAACGGTGCTCGGAGATATGCTCGTCGAAGGCACGGACCTGCATATTCTTCATCTCGATCTGGAAAAAGGAGAAGCCGCCATCGGCGGCAAAGTCGATTCTCTGCTTTACGCCGATACCGCGCAAACAAAAAACAAGGGCCGGGTCAACCGCAATATCGGCAAACTGTTTAAATGAGGTGATGGTTTTGATCGCGTTATTGTCTTTATTGGCCATGTTGTTTT